>NZ_JBHWWZ010000059.1:0-28850 GCF_042730275.1 Rhodococcus sp. NPDC060086 | reverse complement strand
CGGTCATGGAGGCCGAGCCCGGCCGTTCTGGGACTCGTTATCCCGGGGTGCCCCGGAGTGGATTACGTCGGGGAGTCAGTTACGTGGGCGTTGGCGTGCGGGGAACGTGTTGCGTGTCATCGCCGCGGACGCATTGACGATGGTGTCGCCGAATCGGTCGAGGACGAGTGCCTGGGTTGCTGCGAGGTGGGACCGCGCGAGCCGTTCGGCCTCGGCGACGCGTCCGTCGGCGATTTCTTTGACGATGCGGCGGTGTGCGTGGACGGCGTCTTCGGCCTTGCCTTCGGACGGGTACTCGCCGCGTCGGGTGAGGGCTTCGGCCCATGCCTCTTCTTGGGCGGACCACAGGGCGACGTAACTGCGCACCGCATAGCGGATCGTGGCGTTCGGTGTGAACGAGACGATCAGATCGTGGAACTCGCGGGCAGCCTGGGTGAATGCGACTCCGTCGCCGACGAGTTCGGCGGAGGCGTCGATGGATGCGTTGAGGGCTGGGACGACGGTCTCGGCACGGTCCGGGCGCTTCGCGCACTCGGTAACGCACATCGGCTCGAGTAGTTGTAGACCGGCGGCGAGGTCTTCGAGTGTGACTCTGCCTGCCTGAAGGGAGAGTCCGAGGTGATATGCGGCGGAGAATTCGTCGGGGCGATGTACGTCGGCGCCGCCGACATTGCCCCGGCGTACAGTGACCAGTCCCTCGGTTTCCAGAATGCGGAGGGCTTCTCGCACGGAGGGGTAGCTGACGCCGAAGTCCTTGACCAGTTGGTCCTGGGTCGGCAGTCGGTAGTTGTCATCGGAAAGGATGCGGTCGCGTAATTCGTCGGCGACGGTTTCGGCGATACGGCGTTGTGGAACTCGGCCACGCCGTGGGGTTGTCAAGAATTTCGCCTTTCACGCATGAACGCAGTCTAGCGACTGTGCGTCTTTACATCCAAGTATTGTGAGGTTTCAAAGTGGCAAGCATTGCTATCCTTGTGAGGATTGACGTAATGTCCGGGCATGGACTTCACGATGGGTGGTGCCGCCCCGGAGCTCCGGAGCGAGCTGCGCCGGCTGGTGCACGAGCACGTCCCCGCACATTTCCTCGGAGCCTTCACCGACGACCCGAGTGATCTCGACGCGGCGCAGGCATTCTGCCGCCTTCTCGCCGAGAGCGGACTGCTGTGCATGACCTGGCCCGAGGAATTCGGCGGACGTGGTGCATCGATCTGGGAACAGACCGTGGTGCGAGAGGAAATGTGGGCGCACCATGAGCCTCGCGGCGCGCAGTACATGGGCGTCAACTGGGTCGGCCCCACGATCATGCGTCACGGAACCGCCGAACAACAGGACGCACACCTTCCGCCCATTGCACGTGGCGAAGTCATCTGGTGTCAGGGATTCAGCGAACCCGAAGCCGGCTCCGATCTCGCGTCGTTACGCACCACAGCGCGCCGGGACGGCGACAGCTGGGTCATCTCCGGGCAGAAGATCTGGACGTCCTACGCCACGATGGCACAGTGGTGCTTCCTGTTGGCCCGCACCTCAACCACCGGTCGTAAGCAACAGGGGCTCACTGTTTTTCTCGTCCCGATGTCCGATCCGGCCATCGAGGTCCGCCCGATCCGCGCAATGCTGGGCCCGCACCACCTCAACGAAGTTTTCTTCAACGACCTTCGCGTCACCGATGCCGATGTGCTCGGCACCGTCGACGAGGGGTGGAAGGTCGTGCAGGAGGTACTCGCGTACGAACGCGTCGGTATCGCCCGCTACGCCCGCTGCGAGCGTCTGTTACAGGCTGCGCCGTCGGTCCTCGGTGCACGATGGGACGACATGCCGGGCGAGCTGAAAGCGCGCTGGGCGCGGATGCTCACGCACTGCCGTCGCGCGCGGCTGCTCGCGTACCGGGTGGTATCGATGCAGAGCGGAGGCGCTGTCCAACCCGGCGACGCCGCGGCCTACCGGATCGCGGTGACCACCCTCGATCAGGACAGCGCCGAGGTGCTCACCGAGATCGCCACATATGCGACGCCACCGAGTGCCGACACCGATGAATTCGACACCGATGAATTCGACACCGACACCGCCAAGTGGTTCCGCCGCGCGGTCGAAGACCACTGGCGGTATTCGCAGGCCGCGACCGTGGCCTCCGGAAGCATCGAGATGCAGCGGATCCTCTTGGCCCGAGCCCTTCTGGCGGCATCATGAACACTGAACTGAGCAAGGAAGCGACCGAGTACGGCCGCGAAGCACTCCGTGCGCTGGAAGCCGCCGGGGGCGATGATCTCGCCCCTCTGATCGAAGGCGACCCCGAGCGCCGCCGAAGCATCATCGAGCCCGCTCTCGGCGAGCTCGGTGCCTGGGAACTCGATCCACGCGCAGATGAGGACGAACTCGAAGCCGCAGCGGCTCTGTGCCGCAGCGTGGGGTACTGGGCTGTGCCCTACCCCGTGGCGGAAAGACTCGCACGGCCCACCGACCTCGACGTCGACGGCTTGGTCGTCGTCGACGATGCCGACCCGAAGGCGCCCATCGCATGCCTCGATCTGCGGTGGGCCGCGGTCAGCGTCGACGGTCGGCGCAGTTACGTGGATGCCCGACCGCCGAGCACTCCGCCGCGCATGTCGGCATTCACCTCCCAACTCGACCTCCGGCCGATCGACGACGACGGAGCGAAGGATCTCGCCCTCGCCCTGACGCTGCCGTGCTGGACCCTGCTCGGAATGCTCGATCGAGCAATGGACCTCACCCGCTCACACGTGCTCCTGCGTGAACAGTTCGGTGCCCCCCTGGCGAAACTGCAGGGAGTCCAGTTCCAGCTCACCGAGGCGGAAGTCGAACGCACCGGACTGGACGCCCTCGCCAAGTACACGCTGTGGAGCATCCAAGCGGGAAACGACGAGGCCGTCGACGACGCACTGGCGTTCCGGCTGGCCGCCGTCGAGGCGGCGCAGATCGTGTTCCGGGTTGCGCACCAATTGCACGGAGCCAGCGGATTCTGCGACGAGACCACGGTGTCCTGGATCTCCCGATACAGCATTCCACTGCGACGAATCCCGTGGGGCCCGTCCGGAACCGTGGACGCCCTGACCAAGCGGATCGATCGGCGCGGACTCACCGGGCTGTTCTCCGAAGCTCCCGCGGAGGCGGTGCTGTGAAATACGAACTCCCGGACGCGCTCACCGTCGAGTGCGACGGCCCGGTCCGCATCGTGACGATCAATCGTCCCGACGAGCTCAACGCCGTCGACAAAGACCTGCACTGGGCGCTCGCACACGTATGGCGGCAACTCGCTGCCGATACCGATGCCGCCGTGGTGATCCTCACCGGCGCGGGCCGCGCATTCAGCGCGGGAGGCGACCTCGACTGGATCACCTCGTTCCTCGACGATCCGGTCGCGCGCGACGAAAGCGTCCGGGAAGGCGCCGAGATCATCGACGAGATGCTCCGCTTCCCCCTGCCGGTGATCGCAGCGGTGAACGGACCCGCGGTGGGGCTCGGCTGCAGCGTCGCGGTGCTCTCCGATGTGGTCCTCATGTCGGAGAAAGCGCACCTTGCCGATCCACACGTCGCAGTGGGCCTCGTCGCGGGCGACGGGGGAGCGGCTTTCTGGCCACTGCTCACGCCGATCCTGCGCTCGCGCGAATACCTCTACACCGGCGACAAGATCCCAGCGAGCACGGCGGTCGAACTCGGCCTGGCCTCACGCATCACCGCGCCCGACGACCTCTTGCCGGAAGCACGGCGTCTCGCCGAACGTCTCGCTGCGCAACCTGCACAAGCATTGCGCAGCACGAAACGTGTGGTCAACATGTACTTGTCCCAGGCGCTGGGCGGCCCGATGCAGGCCGGCTTCGCGGCGGAGATCGCGACCATGCAGTCCGCCGAGCATCGAGAGCGATTGCTTGCTCTCCGGGAACATGCGGTGGGCCGGAAGAATGCGGTGAGGAAGAAGGAAACAGCTCGATGAAGGTTGGGACGACGAGTTCCGGAACGTCCGCACTCGAGGACTTCCGGGCCGCGGTCCGCACCTGGTGCCGCGAGAACATTCCTTCCGCGTGGCGCGAGACCCAAACCGGTGTGTCCGACGACGAATTCGTCCGCTTCCAGAAGAGCTGGTTCCAGAAATTGCGCGGCGCGGGGTTCGCCGTGCCGCACTGGCCGCAGGAATGGGGCGGTGGGATGTCCGTCGCCGAACAGGTCGTGCTCTACCAGGAACTGGCCGCACACGACGCACCCCGACTGGTCCTGCCCTTCGTTTCCATCCACCACGCGGCATCGACGCTTCTCGCCGCGGGCACCGAGGACCAGCGGAACCGTCATCTCCCCGCGATCCTCGACGGCGAGATCTGGTGCCAGGGGTTCTCCGAGCCAGGCGCCGGCTCCGACATGGCGGCACTCGCGACGAGCGCTCGTAAGGACGGTGACGTCTACATCGTCAACGGTCAGAAATTGTGGGCGAGCGGCGCGTTGTACGCCGACCGGTGCCTGCTGCTGGCCCGCACCGATCCCGACGCCCCGAAGCGCAAGGGCATCTCGTACTTCCTGATGGACATGCGTACCTCCGGAGTCGAAGTGCGTCCGATCAAGCAAGCGACCGGCGAAGCGCACTTCTGCGAGATATTCCTCAGCGACGTCGCCATTCCTGCGACGAACCTCGTCGGACCCGAGAACGAAGGATGGCGGGTCGCGCAGGAAACACTCGGAGCTGAGCGCGGCATGACCATGCTCGAACTCACCGAGCGACTGGGTCACGGCGGGTTCCGTTGGCTCGTCGACCTGTGCACCCGGCCGGGCCCCGACGGGACGACCCCACTCGACGACACTCGTGTCGCAGACAGGCTCGCCACACTCGAGATCGAACTCACGGGGCTGCGCGCATTGGTGACGGATTTCGTCGCTGCCGACCGGCCGGGGCCGGCCGACGCGTCGATCGTCAAGCTCTACTACAGCGAGCTGCTCCAGCGCATGACCGATTTCGGCACAGAGATCGCGGGTCTCGCCGCACACACGGATCTGCGGAAACCCCAGTCCAGCGGGTGGGAATCAGGGGCATGGATGCTCGATTTCATCGGCTCGTGGGAGTGGACGATCCCGGGCGGAACCAGCGAAATCCAACGCACCATCATCGGGGAACGTGGCCTCGGTCTGCCCCGCGAGCCGACAGGACAGCGATGACCGATCCACTGACAGACCTGTCCGAGTTCCACGACGAATTGCGGACCGTCGCAAGGGGACTCCTGGGCCGGTCAGGACACGACAGGCCGGTCGACTGGGAGTCGATCAGCACATCCGGATGGCTCGGACTCGAAGTCGCGAGCGAATTCGACGGCGCCGACGGAACTTTCGCTGAGGTCGCCGTGATACTCCGGGAGGTCGGCCGCGCGGCCGCGCGCGGCCCGTACCCGGCGGTCGCGGCACTTTCGGTGGGAGCACTCGAACTTCTCGAACCCGACTCGGAGCGTGATCGTCTGCTCCGCGACACTGCCTCGGGATGCACGGTTCCGATGTTCGTCCTCGGCGGGGAATCGACAGGCCGGACACCGTTCCATCTGGAGATCGCAGCGTCGGGGGAGACCCTCCGGGGCGTGGCACCGTTCGTACTCGACGCTCCCGGCGCGGACCGGCTTCTCGTACCCGCGCGCGAACCCGACGGGACGATCGTCGTCGTCGATCTCGATCCGCGTACGCCCGGACTCGTGGTGACGGCACAGCCGGTCGTGGACGCGACACGCAGCTTCGGGACGGTGCTCGCCGAGGGCGTGGCAGTCCCCTCCGAATCGGTGTGGCGATTCCGGGATGATTCCCGGCAGGCGATGCAACGACTCCACGACCGTGCCGCTGTGGCGGTGGCCTGCGACAGTCTCGGCTCGAGCGAGGCGATGCTCGACGCTACCGTTGCCTACGCCGGGATGCGCGAGCAGTTCGGACGCAAGATCGGCTCGTTCCAGGCGGTCAAGCACGCCTGCGCCGACATGCTCGTCCAGGTGACGGTGGCTCGAACACTGGTCGACGCGGCAGTGCGCAGCCTGGTGTCCGGAGACCCGGAGGCGACGACTGCGGCCTCGATGGCCAAGGCCTACAGCTGTGCGGCAGCCGTCGAGATCGCCGGCAAGGCCATGCAGTTGCACGGGGGAATGGGCTACACGTGGGAGAGCGGCATCCACGTGCATCTCAAGCGCGCGACGCTCAACCGCTCGTTGTTCGGCTCACCTGCTCTGCACCGAGCGTACCTCGCACAGCGGTACCGGTCCGCCTCCTGAATCCGAACGCGAGAAGCGAGAGGTCCTGCACACTCTGCCGACGTGTGCAGGACCTCTCGCTCCGGTGGCGGTCGGCTATTTCTGGAGACGCTTGACGGCGAGTTCCTTGATGTCGCTCGACTTGATCTTCGCGGTGCCGGTGAGGCTGATCTCGTCGTTGTCGAAGAACAGAACCTCCCGCGGAACCTTGTAACTGGCAAGCCGTTCGCGCAGGTATCCACGAACCCCGTCGACATCGAGGTCGGCTCCTGCGTGCGCCACTATGCAGGAGACGACGACCTCCCCGAGCGTGTCGTGGGGGACACCGACCGTGCGCGCCACCTTGACCCCGGGGTACGCGACGAGCGCTTCGTCGACCTCGAGGGGAGACACGTTCGCGCCGCCGGTCTTGATGATGTCGGTGAGCCGGCCCTCCCAGAAGAGGCGACCGGTGTCGTCGACGTAGCCGCCGTCGCCGGTGTGGAAGAACCCGTGCTCGTCGAGCGTCTCGCTGAGTGGAGTGCCGACGTACCCGAGCATCAACGTCGGTCCCTTGACGCAGATCTCGCCTCGCTCACCTAGGGGAACGACCTCGCCGGTCAATGCATCGACGATTCGGATCGTCACTCCGGGCAACGGCTTTCCGCTGCTGCCCGCGGCCACATCGGGCGGGGTATTGGCGGGGTAACACGTACTGATCGTGAAGGTTTCGGTGTTTCCGTACGCGTGACTGGGCTCGTACCATTTCTCGGTGACCGTCGGGTGCCGCGCAACAGGATGATTGTTGTCGACGTACAACAGGCTGCTCAGATCCGCTTTGTCCCAGTTCGGTGCATCGACGAGCTGCGCCCACTGGTGCGGCCAGGCGAACGGGAAGTTCACCCTTTCCTTTTCGATGAGCTCGAGTGCATCGCCCGGGTCGAAGGTCTGTTGAAGCACCAGCGACCCACCGCTTGCAAGGGTGTTGCCGAGCGCCATCGCGAAATTGCCCGACCAGAAGTAGCCGTTCGCCGTCCAGCACCGAATGTTCAGCTCCGGCGAGAACCCGTACATTCGCCGGAAACGCCACATCTGGATGGACACGCCACGATGTGCGCTCAGAATGCCCTTCGGCTTGCTGGTGGAACCGGACGAGAAGAACAGCACGGCCACATCGCTGGGCTGTACTGCCGCGGCGGACGCCTCGACCAGTTCGCGGGGCTGCGATTGTCCGTGGGTGAGGAACTCGTCCCACGACTCGATCGATTCGCCGTCGGACTTCTTCCCGACCATCGCGACGTGACGGAGGAACGGAAACTTCGCCGAGTGCACCTCGGCGGCTCCGGACGTCCCGATCTGCGGTTCCAGATCGGTCAGGGCCGCGGCAAAGTCCGCCTTCAGGACATTGCGCTCGAACAGCAGGATCTCCACACCCGAAGTCTCGAGCATGTAGTCGAGCTCGGACGGGGTCGAGAACGTGCTGAGTGTGACTGCGACGCCCCCCGCGAGGGAGGCGCCGAAGACCGCCGCGATCCACTCGGGGCGGTTCGTCATCAGCACGCCCACGCGCCCGTCCTTCGCGAGGCCGAGCCCCCGCAGCGCGCGCGCGACGTCGATCGCACGCTCCCACAGTTCGGAGTAGGTCCATCGGGTAACGCCGTCCGCTCCGTGCATCACGAGCGCTTCGCGATCGCCGTACAGCTCGGTCACCTCGCGCAGGAAACCGGGCAGGGTGAGGGCTCCCAGCCCGGGCTCGTCGCTCAGTGGTGGTCCCGACACGATCGAAACAGGGTCCACCGCTTCTGCCTTCGTCTCAGTACTCATGGATGACTTCCTGTTGTCTGCGCGGTGCCGTTACAACGGCAGTTCGACCTCGGCGAGGGAGGACACGAGGACGGTGCCGTCCTGGTTGGTCAGCCGGATCTTGACCTGGACGAGCGGTACGCCCCAGGTCGACATGGGCTCCTTGTCGACGATCTCGGCGTCGAAGTACGTGACGTCGCCTTCGAAGGCCGGACCGCGGAAGTCGGACTTGATGTGTCGCACCATGCCATCGAGGCCCGCCCAGTTGGCGAGATAGTCGGTGCACCAGGCGCCCATTGTGGCGCCGTATCCGTAGGCACGTGCCATGCCGACTTCGCCGGCCTTCTCCTCGTCGATGTGTCCGCGTGAGGGGCCGACGTAGAGACCGTCGCGCTTCCGCGGATCAATCTTGGCACCTTCCTCGTCGAAGCCGAAACCTTCGACCCAGCCCGGATCCTGGTAGACCCACGGATCCTCGATGCCTTCGGGTGCCACCCACCCGAACGTGCCCCAGATGTTGAAGAGGAACGCGCGGTACTCGGTGGTGAACGAGGCGATGGTGTGAGGCCCGAGGACACGTCGGGGCAGTGTGTCGCCGATCTTGACCTCTTCGAAACGCGGAGAGAGTCCGGACCGGGTGGTCAGGAGCCATTCGTAGCGGAGGTTCTCGACCTCGACCAGTTCGGCGTTGGTCCACTTCTTCTTCTCACCGAGCTGATTCTCGTACATCCCGCGCTTGGTGGCCTCGGCGGAGAGGTAGCGGATCGCGGTGGAACGCTCCTTGGCGACGAGCACACCGTTCTGATTCTTGTGGACGGTGTCGCCGCGCGAGAACATGGTGGGTCCGGCGAATTTCGTCTCGGTCACCTTGTAGTCGTGGAATCGCCGCTCCTGGAACAGCTTGTCGCCGGGGCGAACCGGGCAGCCGTAGAACCACCATTCCTCGCCGCCGAAGATGAGATGGCTCTCGGGGATGTAACCCACGCACGCCGGTGCCGCACCGTGGCCGTAATCCAATCCCACCGCGATCGATTGCGGGGCGACGATGCCGCCGTATCGCGACTTGCGCGCGAACTCCTCGTCCCAGTGGAGAGGGTTGGGGTTGTCCATCGCCATCACCCACCGGCGGATGTCGGAGGCGCTGCACGGATCCCACAGCTGACCGCCGCCGACGGGTTTACCGACGCGATGGTCGACGTCGGACAGGTCGAGTTCGACAGGGCTGGTGTCTTCGGACTTCTTCGTCACTGGTGCGCTCCTATTATCGATTGACGTCGACGACGATGCGGCCGCGCACCGTGCCGTCCATGAGCTGGTTCGCCGCGGTGATCGCCTCCTCCAGCGACACCTCCTGAGTGATCGCCTCGAGCGTGCTCGCCTCGAGGTCGCGGGACAGGCGGGCCCATGCGGTCAGGCGCCGTTCGCGTGGCGCCATCACGCTGTCGATCCCGAGCAGCGACACCCCGCGAAGGATGAAGGGGGCCACCGAGGCCGGAAAATCCATGCCCTGCGCCAGGCCGCACGCAGCGACGGCACCGCCGTAGCGGGTCTGCGCGCACGCGTTGGCGAGGGTGTGGCTGCCTGCGGTGTCGACGACGCCAGCCCACCGCTCCTTCTGCATGGGTTTTCCGGCGGCAGAGAGTTCTGCGCGGTCGATGACGGTGGAGGCGCCCAGTTGCTGAAGGTATTCGGCCTCGGCCGTCTTGCCGGTTGCGGCGGCCACCGTGAACCCGGCCTTCGTCAGCAGAGCGATCGCGACGCTGCCGACACCGCCCGTTGCGCCGGTGACCAGGATTTCGCCCTGATCGGGGGTCACCCCGGAGTTCACCAGCGCATCGACGCAGAGGCTTGCCGTGTACCCGGCCGTGCCGATCGACATCGCTTGCCGTGCAGTGAAGGCGTCGGGTAGGGGGATCAGCCAGTCGCCCTTCAGGCGGGCCTTCTGGGCCAAACCGCCCCAGTGGGTCTCGCCGACGCCCCAGCCGTTGAGGACGACACGGTCGCCGGCCTTCCACTCCGGGTGGGAGCTGTCGGAGACGACGCCGGCCACGTCGATGCCGGGAACCATCGGAAATGTGCGCACCACAGGGGATTTGCCGGTGATGGCCAGTGCGTCCTTGAAGTTGAGTGTGGAATATTCCACATCGACGGTCACGTCCCCTTCGGGGAGAGCCGATTCTTCGATACTTGTGCGCGTCACCGTCTGTCCGGCTTCGCCCTTCTCGATTACTACTGCCGAAAACATCAGAAATCGAATTCCTTCCTCAGCCCACCCGGGCACGTACGGAGGTTGCGCTCGGTTCGCACGTTACTTCAATCATTACAAGGATGGCAATACTTGAATGTTGGCGTGGGAATGGTGATACTTCCTGTGATCGACGTCACGACCGGATGTCTCGGCTGTCGGGGTCGTCGATTTTTGTACGCCGATATCCGATGCCGTACCCCGACCTCCGTTCGTCCGCGGGCTCCGCCCTGAGGCGACTCCATTCTTGTGAGAGGCCATGATGTTTCGACACAGACGTGTACTGTCAGCAGCCGCAGCTGCGTTCGCTGCCGTCCTCCTCCTGAGCTCGTGCGGCGACTCGGGTTCGGACGGCGCAACCGCGCCGAGCGAATCGGGAGACCCGGTCGCGGGAGGCACGCTCGAGGTGCTGCAGACCGGTGAACCGCGGTCGCTCGATCCCGCAGCGTTGACCAACTACTGGGCATTCCAGCCCACACTCGGCAATGCGCTGTACGGCACCTTGATGGTCAACGATGTCGAGACCCTCGAAATCGAATACAAGATGGCCACCGAGTTCTCGACCACCGACGGTGGCAAGACCTTCACCTTGAAGCTTCAGCCCGACCTCGTCTTCACCGACGGCACACCGCTCGACGCTGCCGCGGTGAAGTACAACTGGGATCGTCTGACCGATCCGGCGCTGGGATCCACTTCGGGACGGTGGGCAGCGCAGATCGCCGAGACGCGGGTCGAGGATCCGACCACGCTCACCGTCGTGATGAGGTCGGAGAACCCGCACTACGCCCAGTCGGTCGTGGGGAGTTCGCTGAACTGGATCGCGTCCCCCGCAGCCCTCGAACAGGGGCAGGCGGCATTCGACGAGAACCCGATCGGTGCAGGACCGTTCACCTTGGAATCGTGGGCACGTCAGGACGCCGTCACACTGATCAAGAACCCGGGCTACTGGGACGCGCCCAAACCGCATCTGGACAGCATGACGATCCGTACGGTGAGCGACACCAACCAGCGCGTGAACGCGATGTCCACCGGAGCAGCAGATCTCGCGTCGGAGACGAACTGGGAGAGCATCGACAAGCTCGAGGATGCAGGTCTGAACGCCGAGGTCGTCGCGACCGGTGGCGGTCAGTTCATGGGAATGAACTTCCGGCGTGCGCCGTTCGACGACGAGCGTGCGCGTCGCGCAGTGGCCCTCGCCGTCGACCTCGGAGCCATCAACATTGCGGTCTACAACGACATGGGTGAGGTTCCGGCAACGCTCTTCGCCGAGAGCTCGCCGTTCTTCACCGACGTCCCGCTCAAGGAGACCGACCCCGAGACCGCGCAGAAGCTGTTCGACGAACTCGCCGCCGAGGGTAAGCCGGTGTCGTTCTCGTTCCTGTCGTACCCGACCACCGAGAGCAGAACACTCGGCGAAGCTTTGCAGGCACAACTCAGCGCCTTCGACAACGTCGAGGTGAAGGTCGACGTTGTCGACTACGCGCAGGCGATAGCCCGGACGGGGTCCCATGACTTCGACATGCTTATTTCCTCGGCCATTGTCCAGGACCCCGACTCGCCGTTGTGGTTGGCTTTCCACAGTGCTTCGGCAGGCAACAACGTAGGGGTGTCCGACCCGGAGCTCGATGCCGCGCTCGACGCCGGCCGCATCTCGGAGAACGTCGATGAGCGCAAGCCCGCGTACAACACGGTGCAGGAGCGTCTGACCGAACTCGTCCCGGGCATCTGGTACTACCGCGCCGTTCCCGGTGTGGTGTGGGCCGACAACGTGCACGGCGTCGAGTTGTACGCGCTCGGGTCGCCGTTGCCCGAGGAAATCTGGGTCACCGAATAGGCCCGACCGCGAATCTCGGAAGTACCTGCTGCGGATACCGGCCCGGACGGGCTGCTATCCGCAGCAGGCCGGATAGGGATTGTCGAGCCAGTCGATCGAGAATCTGGGTAGTGCGGGCTTCCCGCGAGCCCGTTAGCCATGCGCGAATGCAATTGCATACGTGGGAAGCTGGTGGGCGCGCGGGAAGCTCCGCGCTGAGCCTATCGCGCCGTCCAACCACCGTCGACAACGATGGTCTGGCCCGTGACATAGCTTCCCGAGTCGCCCGCCAGCCACACGACGGCGCCGACGATGTCGTCGGGTGTGCCTTCCTTCGGGAGCGGGGTGTTGCGGCGCAGATACTCGGTTGCGCGTTCGCTTTCGTAGAGCGGACCGGTGATCTCGCTGCGGAAGAACCCCGGCGCGACGGTGTTCACCCGGATCGAATGCCGTGCCCACTGCACGGCCAGTTCGGAGGTGAGGCCGGATAGCCCGAGTTTGCTTGCAGCATAGGATGCCTGGGGAATGCCGGGGACACCCACGCGGCCGCTGATCGACGAGATGTTGATGATCGAGCCCCGCCCGATGGCCAGCATGTGTGGAAAGGAGTCCTGAGCGAGCCGGAACGGGGCCAGCAGATTGAGGTCCACGGTGCGCCGCATCGCGTCGAGCGGTTCGTCCTCGGCACGCTCTTCGGTGAACATGCTGCCCGCGCCGTTGACCAGAATTTCCGGCGGACCGAGAAGCTCGACCACGGCCGGTACGACAGTGCCGACCTGATCGAGATCCGACAGGTCGCACGCGACCGCGACACCCCCGATCCGCTCCGCGAGCTCTTCGAGCCGATCTTTACGGCGGGCCACCACCGCGACCCGTGCACCCAGGGAGGCGAGGGTCTCGGCCACTGTGGCGCCGAGGCCCGATGACGCGCCGGTCACGATCGCAACCCGGCCGTCGAGGCCGAACATTCGTGCGGCGGTATCTCGGTTCAACGCCACAGGGAGTCTCCTTGGGTCGGGTGCAGGACGAATTCTTGCAGAGGGGCAGGGGCTGAGGGCGGGGCCTTCAGATCGCGTCGGACCGACGATGCGTGTCGATGAGATCGGGGAGTCCGGCGCGCTGGATCTTGCCCATCGCATTGACGGGCAGGGCGTCCACCCGGGTCCAGACCTCGGGAACCTTGTATGGCGAGAGCTCGCGGCGACATAGTTCGGTGAGCGAATCGAAATCAGGGTGCTCGAGCGGGCTTTCGATCACCGCGGCGACTCGTTGCCCGAGTCGGTCGTCGGGGATCGGATACACGGCGACCTTCGCGACGTCCGGGTGGGTACCGATGACCCGTTCGACTTCGAGAGGGTAGACGTTGGCGCCGCCCCGGATGATGACGAGTTTCTTGCGGTCCAGCACGGTCAGACTGCCGTGCTCGTCGACGGTTCCGATATCGCCGGTGGCAACGGGTCCGGGCTCGGGCGGGCGAATGGCGCCGTTCTCGAGATATCCGAGCAATGGTGTCCACACATTCGCCCACGGGCCGGTGCTCGCCGCGGTCAGTCGCAGCTCACCCAGCTCACCAGGGGGGAGGCGTTGACCCGCGTCGTCGTAGGCGGCCACATCGAGATGTGGGAGGACCGTTCCGCTGGAGCGTGGCTGCCACTCGTCACCGTCGGGGTCGATCGACACGACGGTGGGTGCCTCGGTCAGGCCGTAGGTGACGCGGGGATTCAGCTGGTGTGCGTCGGCGAACGCTCGGCGCAATGCATCGGGGGTGTCGCTGCCGCCGCTCCAGACCTCGCGGAGCGAGCCGAGGTCGAGGTCTGGACGCGCGGCGAGGTCGTAGAGCTGCGCGGGAGCACCGTTCCACACGGTGACCTTCCTCGTGGTGATCCACTCGGAGACGCCCTCGAGATCGCGTCGGTTCATCACCACCGCGCATCCGCCTGCCTGCGCGGTGAGCAGGGTGGACAGGACCATGAGGTTGAGGATTGTGAACGGGAAGCTGTCGCCCTTGCGCAGATTCGGGCCGTACCCCCGGGTGGCGACGAGGACCGCGCCGGGCAACAGGAGATTGCGCTGGCTGTGGACCACTGCCTTGGGCGTGCCGGAAGTACCGCTGGTGAAGGCGATTCCAGCGGGCGCATCGATGTCGAGTTCGAGCGCGGGTGCGTGGTCTCCGCGGTCGATCAGTTCCGCCCACCTTCCCGGATCCACGCGGCCGGGGGTGTTCAGTGCGAAGTGTTCACCGGCGAGAACCACCGTCGGGGTGCAGAGGTCGTGGAGGTGCTGTTGCTCGGCGGCGGGGAGGGCTTCGCCGATGCCGGCCCATACCGCTCCGATTCGTTGTGTGCCGTGGAAGGCCGCCACGATGTCCAGATCGTTGGGGAGGCATGCCGCGACGCGGTCGCCGGGGCGTACGCCGAGCGACCACAGTGCGCCGGCGGCGCGTCGGGCCCTGTCGTCGAGTTCCGAGTACGACCAGATGCCCGAGGCGGCTTCGACGGCAGGCGCATCCGGGCGTTCCGCGAGCGACGCGTCGAGGACCTTGTCGATCGTTGCCGGGATGGCGTTGTTTTCGTCCACCCACCAGTCATACCACTATCCTTGTAAAGATTCATCTGATAGTTTTGCTCGACCCGGAGGGATGCGCATCCGGGACTTCCGACCGACGCAGCGAGGTTGTCGATGAAACACCCAGGCCCCTTGTCCGGAGTGCGTGTCGTCGATCTGACGGCGATGGTGATGGGTCCCTATTGCACCCAGATCATGGCGGATATGGGAGCCGACGTCGTCAAGATCGAACCGCCGGCCGGCGACAACACTCGATACATCTCGGTCGGACCGGAACCGGGCATGGGCGGCGTCTTCGTCAACGTCAACCGCGGCAAGCGCAGCGTCGTCCTCGACCTTCGATCCGACGAGGGTGCGGCGACCCTGCGCGAACTGATCGCCGACGCCGACGTGTTCATCCACTCGATGCGCGCTACCGCGATCGTCCGCCTCGGATTCGGGTACGACGAGGTGGCAGCACTCAATCCTTCGATCGTGTACACGAATTGCTACGGTTACGGCCGCGGCGGTCCCGACTCGAATCTCACCGCGTACGACGACACCATCCAGGCGGAATGCGGGCTGCCGTCCGTGCAGGAGCAGTTGACCGGCGAATCCGGCTATGTCGGTACAATCATCGCCGACAAGGTAGCCGGACTGACCGCGCTGTACGCCACCATGATGGCGCTCTTCCATCGTGAACGGACGGGCGAGGGCCAAGAGGTCGAGGTCGCCATGTTCGAAACCATGGCGGCCTTCATGCTCGTCGAACACGGCAACGGGGCGATGTTCACGCCGCCGCTGGGCCCGGCGGTGTATCCCCGCGTGGTGGCCCCCAATCGGAAGCCGTATCGCACCAAGGACGGCCGGATCGCGGCCCTCGTCTACAACGACAAGCAATGGGCCGCATTCGTCGACGCCGTGAATCCACCCTGGGCCGGCGAACATTTTGCGACGCTCGCTCAGCGCGCCGTCCGCATCGACGAGGTCTACCAGCTCCTCGCCGAGACTTTCCTCGAACGCACGACGCAGGACTGGCTCGACCTGCTGCGCTCCCACGACATCCCTGCCGCTCCCGTCCGCACGCTCGACGAGCTGTTCGAGAACCCTCACCTCGAGGAGGTGGGATTCTTCGAGGAGGTCGAATCGCCGTATGGTGCGGTGCGATTCCCCGGCCCCCCGGCCTGGTTCTCGCGCACACCCGGACGCATCTCGGGGCCCGCGCCCAGGCTCGGCGCGGATACCGACGAGGTCATCGGCGGCCTGCGTGTTCCCGCCGCGGCGAGCCGCGAAATTCACACCGCGGCGAGCCGCGATAATCACACCGCGGCGAGCCGCGAGACCATCGAGCGTGACGCGTGAATGTCCTTGCTGCACCGGACATCGACGTCCGCGAATTCCTACGCCCCGGCGACCGCATCGTCATCGGGCAGGCCTGCGGCGAACCCACGACCCTCATCGAAGCCCTCATCGCGCAGGGCGACGAGATCGGCGGCTTGACGGCGTTCGTCGCGACCAGTTTCTCCGGGATCTTCCGCCCTGAGACGGCGGACAGTGTCAGGTTGTCGAGTATGGGTGCGATCGGCGCGCTGCGGTCGATGACGAAGGCTCAGTGCCTCGACGTCATTCCGTGCCACGTCAGCCAGGTCGGGCCGATGATCGAATCCGGGGTCCTCGGGTGCGATGTGGCTTTCGTTCAGGTGAGTGAAGCCGACGCGGACGGGAACCACAGCTACGGATTGATCAGCGACTATGTGCAGGCTGCGGTGGACACGGCACGTGTCGTGGTCGCGGAGGTCAACGATCAGGTGCCGTTCACACGAGGCCTGATGCTTCCCGCGTCGAAGATCGACTACGCCGTGCACACCTCACGGCCGCCGGTCGAAGCGCCCCCGGCCCGCATCGGCGACATCGACGCGGCCATCGCGCGACACGCCGCCGACTACATCGGTGACGGTTCCGTCATCCAGATGGGAGTCGGCGCGGTCCCCGACGCGTTGCTACGTCTGTTGGTCGACCGCAAGGATCTCGGCGTCCATTCCGGGATGCTGGGGGACGGCCTCGTCGATCTCGTCGAAGCGGGTGCAGTGACCAACGCGCGCAAGCGGATCGACCAGGGTGTGTCCATCACCGGTGCGCTCATCGGCACCCGGCGACTCTACGATTTCGCGCGCGACAACCCGCAGATCAGGATGTGCCCCACCTCGTATACCCACGACGCGGCGGTGCTCGCGCAATTGGATCGGCTCGTCACGATCAACTCGGCGATGGAGGTGGACCTGACCGGTCAGGTCAACGCGGAACAGGTCGGCGACGCCTATCTCGGTGGGACCGGAGGTCAGGTGGACTTCGTGCGCGCGGGATCACGGTCTCGGGGCGGCCACGCCATCATGGCCCTGCCTGCCACCGCGAAGCGTGGCACGCTCAGCCGGATCACCGCGACCTTGTCGGGCCCGGTCACCACTGCGCGCAGCGACGTGGACGTGATCGTCACCGAATTCGGTGCGGCAGACCTTCGCGGCCGCTCGCTCGCCGAACGAGCCCGGCGACTGATCGCCATTGCCCACCCCGACTTCAGAGAAGACCTGGCGCGTGACGCCCACACGATCGAAAGGCGAGGATTCTGATGAGCGACGCCGTACTGTTCGATACTCGCGACGACGGCATCGCGATCATCACTCTCAACCGCCCGGAGAAGCGGAACTGCCTCACCAAGGACGTGCGTGAGGGTTTGTACGCCGCCTGGGAACGGTTCGAAACCGACCCGACGCTGCGCGTTGCCGTCCTCACCGGATCGGGCGACAAGGCGTTCTGCGCGGGCGGCGACCTCGAGGAAATGGTGCAGACCGGTATGCGAGTGCCGCCCCGTGACTTGATCCCCGTGCCGTACGACAATGTCGAGCTGACCAAACCGACCATCGCGGCGATCAATGGTGCCGCGTTCGCCGGCGGCTGGCTGATCGCCCAGTCGTGCGACCTGGCCGTGGCGAGTACCACCGCCACCTTCGCGGTCACCGAGGTCAAGGTGGGGAGGAGTTCGCCGTGGGCGGCACCTCTGATCCACATGATCCCGCAGCGGATCATGATGGAGATCCTGCTCACCGGCACACCGATCACGGCGCAGCGCGCCTACGAGATCGGGCTGGTCAACCGGATCTCGGAGCCGGCCACGCTGCTCGACACCGCACTCGAACTCGCGCGTGAGATTCTGGCGGGCGCGCCTCTGTCGGTGAGAGCGGCACGGGAGACGGTGATGCTCGCCACGGAAATGGGCCGGTCGGCAGCGTTGCAGGCCGCGAGACACGCATCCGAACACTGCTACAACAGCGACGACGCCCAGGAAGGTCCGAGGGCGTTCGCCGAGCGGCGCGCGCCCGAGTGGTCGGCGCGCTGACAGGAGCTACTTCGGAGACGACAACACCCGGGGCGCATATTCGTGCACCCCGGGTGTTCGTGTAGTCGCGTCCTTCTCGGACGGGCCCGGCGGATCTACCGGGGCTTACGGCGTCTGAAGATGTCGCGAACCAGGATGAGGATGATCGCGGCCGCGAAGCCGATCAGGTACAGGTTCTCGACCCATCCGCCGTGGTTGCCGATCATCATCAGCAGCAGGAACACTGCGAAGCCCCAACCCAGGGCGCGGAACAGCCGCGGAGCTTCACCGCTCCATCCCCACTCGGCCGACGGCACTTCTGCCGTGTCGACGTGAGTGGACTGCAACTCGGTACCGGCCACCGTTGTTCCTCCTGCTCGCCAGATGCTGGTGTTGCCGCTAATCGTGACATACGACCGTCCGTCGTACGAAGTGGGGGCCGCACTCCGCGCGTCGGATTCGTCCCGGTCCGCCACCGCTTCACGAAACTCTCAGCTGCATCAGGAACAATATGTGCGTGGCCGACACAGAAACCTTTGATCGCACGCGGGTGTTGCTTCTCGGCAGCACCGGCTCCATCGGAACCCAGGCGCTCGAGGTGATCGCCGCGAACCCCGACAAGTTCGAGGTAGTCGGCCTCGCGGCGGGGGGCGGAAAGATCGACCTGCTGCGGGAGCAGATCCGCGCGACCGGTGTCACCGACGTCGCGGTCTCCGATCCGGCCGCGGCTTCCCGACTCGACCTTCCCGTCCGGAGTGGACCGGACGCGGTCACCCGGCTCGTGCAGGAGACCGATGCCGACGTCGTCCTCAATGCATTGGTCGGCTCGCTCGGGCTCGCACCGACACTGGCCGCCCTCTCGACCGGCGCACGACTGGCGCTCGCCAACAAGGAATCGCTCGTCGCGGGCGGGGGACTGGTGACTGCGGCGGCAGCGCCCGGGCAGATCGTGCCCGTGGACTCCGAACACTCCGCGCTCGCACAATGTCTGCGCGGAGGAACCGGCGACGAGGTCGCTCGGCTCGTGCTCACCGCGTCGGGCGGGCCGTTCCGTGGATGGACTGCCGCGCAGCTCGACTCCGTCACCCCGGACCAGGCGGGTGCGCACCCGACGTGGTCGATGGGACCGATGAACACGCTCAACTCTGCGTCGCTCGTCAACAAGGGCCTCGAGCTCATCGAAACGCACCTGCTGTTCGGGATCGACTACGACCGCATCGACGTCACCGTGCACCCGCAGTCGATCGTGCACTCGATGGTCACCTTCGTCGACGGGTCGACCCTCGCGCAGGCGTCGCCTCCGTCGATGAAGCTACCGATCGCGCTGGCGCTCGGCTGGCCCCATCGGGTCGCGGACGCGGCGCCGGCGCTCGACTTCGCGACGGCGTCCACGTGGCATTTCGAGCCCGTCGACAACGATGTATTTCCCGCAATCGAACTTGCCCGGGCGGCCGGGCGGGGCGGCGGTTGCCTGACCGCGGTGTACAACGCGGCCAACGAGGTGGCGGCCGAGGCGTTCTTGGGCGGCGCGCTCTCGTTCCCGCGGATCGTCGGTACTGTGGACGCGGTGCTCAGCGACGCCGACGAGTGGTCGGCCGAACCCGCTACCGTTGACGATGTGCTCGCTGCCGACAGCTGGGCCCGTGAACGGGCCCGCACACTCGTCAAGTAGGAGG
Source organism: Rhodococcus sp. NPDC060086 (assembly GCF_042730275.1). NCBI lineage: Bacteria > Bacillati > Actinomycetota > Actinomycetes > Mycobacteriales > Nocardiaceae > Rhodococcus > Rhodococcus sp. NPDC060086. Next base: position 9,196 of record NZ_JBHWWZ010000059.1, on the reverse strand, counting down.
ATCGGCCACACATGCTGTTCGTATTGGGCGTCGTGCTCTTCGCCCTCGGCATCGCCGTCTCCATCGCCTTGCACGAGGCCGGTCACATGTGGACCGCACAGAAACTCGGGATGAAGGTCCGCCGCTACTACATCGGCTTCGGACCCCGCGTGTTCTCCTTCCGGCGCGGAGAGACCGAATACGGCCTCAAGGCGATCCCGGCCGGCGGATTCTGCGACATCGCCGGGATGACGGCACTCGACGAACTCGCCCCCGATGAGCACGACCGCGCGATGTACAAGCAGAAGACGTGGAAACGCCTGGTCGTCATGTCCGGCGGCATCGCCATGAACTTCCTGCTCGGCATCGTGTTGATCTACGGGCTGGCCGTGAGCTCGGGGCTTCCCAATACGGAGAACCGAGCGGTCGTCGGTGCGCTCGACTGCGCCGCGCCGACTCAGGCGGGGCCACCGGACTACACGCCGTCCGAGTGCTCGGGAACCGGTCCCGCTCAGCAGGCGGGGATCGAGGTCGGCGATGTCATCGTCGCGGTCGATGGCACCCCGGTCGAGACCTTCGGTGATCTCGTCACCGAGACTCAGGCGCTGACCGGCACCGCCGACTTCACCGTCGAACGCGGTGAAGAGACCCTCACCGTCCCCGTCGCGGTGCAGCCGGTGCAGCGCTGGGTGGTCGACCGCACTGTGCCCGATGCAGAGCCCGTGTCGAAGGACGTCGGCGCGATCGGCGTCGGCGGCGAACCGACCATCCTCGAGTACACCCCGTTGTCGGCTATCCCGGCCACCTTCGAGTTCACCGGCTTCCTCGCGGCGCGCACCGCCGAAGCCCTGGTGTCGTTGCCGAGCAAGGTCGCCGACCTGTGGACCGCAGTGACGGGCGGCGAACGGTCCATCGACACACCTGTGAGCGTCGTGGGAGCGAGTGTCATCGGTGGACAGTTCGCCGAACGCGGCATCTGGGAGTCGTTCGTACTGCTGCTCGCGCAGCTGAACTTCTTCCTCGGTGCGTTCAACATGCTGCCGCTGCTGCCCCTCGACGGCGGGCACATGGCTGTCACGATCTACGAGAAGATCCGCAACTGGGCCCGCGGTCTGCGCGGCATGCCGGTCGGTGCGCCCGTCGACTACATGAAACTGTTGCCACTGACCTATGTCGTAGTGGTCATCGGCGGTGCGTTCATGGTGCTCACTCTCACAGCAGACATCGTCAACCCCATCCAGCTGTTCTGACCTGCGCCGGTAGAATCGCGCAGTAGCTACGAAAGAAGGCGAACTGTGACCAGCCCCGTTGGATTGGGCATGCCCGAAATTCCCGCCGTCCTCGCGCCGCGCCGTAAGACGCGACAGCTCATGGTCGGTGGCGTGGGTGTCGGCAGCGACCATCCCATCTCGGTGCAGTCGATGTGCACCACCAAGACCCACGACATCAACGCGACCTTGCAGCAGATCGCAGAACTCACCGCCGCCGGATGCGACATCGTCCGTGTCGCGTGCCCACGGCAGGAGGACGCCGACGCTCTCGCGACCATCGCGAAGAAGAGTCAGATCCCGGTCATCGCCGACATCCATTTCCAGCCCCGATACATCTTCGCTGCGATCGATGCCGGATGTGCCGCGGTGCGCGTCAACCCCGGCAACATCAAGGAGTTCGACGGCCGCGTCGAGGAGGTCGCCAAGGCGGCCGGAGCTGCGGGCATCCCGATCCGCATCGGTGTCAACGCAGGCTCGCTCGACCCGCGGATCATGGCCAAGTACGGCAAGGCCACACCCGAGGCGCTCGTCGAATCGGCACTGTGGGAAGCGGGCCTGTTCGAACAGCACGGCTTCGGTGACATCAAGATCTCCGTCAAACACAACGACCCCGTCGTCATGGTCGAGGCCTACCGTCAGCTCGCGGCTCAGTCCGATTACCCGCTCCACCTCGGCGTCACCGAGGCCGGTCCGGCGTTCCAGGGCACCATCAAATCGGCCGTCGCGTTCGGTGCGCTGCTGTCGGAGGGCATCGGCGACACGATCCGAGTGTCGTTGTCGGCACCACCGGCCGAGGAGATCAAGGTCGGCGGTCAGATCCTGCAGTCGCTGAATCTGCGACCGCGCAAGCTCGAGATCGTTTCGTGCCCGTCGTGCGGTCGCGCCCAGGTCGACGTCTACAAACTTGCCGACGAAGTCACCGCGGGTCTCGAAGGCATGGAGGTCCCGCTGCGTGTCGCGGTGATGGGGTGTGTCGTCAACGGACCCGGCGAAGCACGCGAGGCCGACCTCGGCGTTGCCTCCGGCAACGGCAAGGGACAGATCTTCGTCAAGGGGAAGGTGATCAAGACCGTTCCCGAGGCTCAGATCGTCGAAACCCTCATCGAAGAAGCGATGCGGATCGCGGAGGAGATGGAAGGCACCGGAGCGGGATCTCCGACCGTGTCGATCTCCTGAGAGCAATGGGGCGCGTGTGGCGTCTGTAGTGCTCTCGGACTCGTGGAATGAGACACGATTTCCCCGACGGCGTGACACATGGCACTCTGATTTCGTATCGGCTTGTCGACGGGTGGTGAGCGAGTGCTCAAGCTTCTTGGTGTCCGGTCGCTGGGAGGCCGCGACACGGTCGCGGTACAACGGGTACTCGCCCGCGACCCCGTGGCATCGTGCATGGTTGCCGGGCGCGTGGAGGAGTACGGGCTCGACCACCGCTCGTTCGGCGGTGAGATGTGGAGTCGCGGGGGCCCCGACCAATCGTTGTGTTTCTCGGGCGCGAACCTGATTCCGCTCCTCGGCGATCCGGACGACATCCATGCCTTCGCCGAACGGGCCGCGCGCGGCCCCCGGCTGTGCTCCTCGGTGGTGGGCCGCGCCGAGTACGCACTCCCGATGTGGGAACTGCTGGAGCCGACGTGGGGCCCGCCGCGTGAGGTGCGCGCGGAGCAACCGCTGCTCGTCCTCGACCGCGAGCCCCTCATCGAACCCGATTCACGCGTGCGGCGCGTCCGGCCGGAGGAACTCGACCGGTATCTGCCCGCAGCGATCGCCATGTTCATCGAGGAGGTCGGAATCGATCCGCGGTCCGGCGACGGGGGAGCGAGCTACCGGCGTCGTGTTGCGAGCCTCATCGCTGCCGGGCGTGCCTGGGCGCGATTCGAACGTGGCCGTGTCGTGTTCAAGGCCGAGGTCGGATCGGTGTCGTCGGCCGTGGGACAGATCCAAGGTGTCTGGGTGGACCCGGAACTGCGCGGTCAGGGTCTCGGCACAGCCGGCACCGCCGCGGTCGCCGTGTCGGTCACCGCGAGCGGTCGTCTCCCGAGCCTGTACGTCAACAGCTTCAACGTGCGGGCGCGTGCCGCCTACGCACGTGCAGGCTTCCGCGAGGTGGCCACCTTCTCCACGGTGCTCCTGGACTGAAGAGGCGCTGGACTGAAGAGGCGCCTGGACTGAAGCGGTTCCGCTCCTGAACCGGTGTCGCCGCCGACGCGGCGCCTGAGTCGAATCCCGGCCTCGAGCCCTTACGATTGCGGCGATGAGACCCCGACCCGTTCCGTGGTGCCGTGCCGCGGGGAGATCCGCAGCCGCCGTCACCGCGCTGCTGATGCTCCTCGGGCTCGTTGTCGCCTGCACCCCGCGGCCCGCGGGCCCGGAACCGGCGGCTCAGATCTTCCTGAATGCCTTCGCCGAGCAGGATTTTGCTGCGGCAGCCGCCCACACCGACCGGCCGGACGATGCCGAGGCGTCGCTCATCCAGGTCTGGGACGGACTGCAAGCGGAATCGCTGACGGCGATCACGACGGGAGCCCAGTTCGACGGTGACTCCGCCGTTGTCGACTACAGCTACGAATGGCACCTCCCCAAGGACCGGGTGTGGCAGTACACCGGGCGACTACACATGGGTCGCAGCGGTGAGGAGTGGGTGGTGCGCTGGTCGAAATCCGCGGTGCACCCTCAGCTCGGTGACCGCCAGACGATGTACCTGCGGAGTGAACCTGCACCCCGGGCTCGGGTCAACGAGCATGCGGGAAGCGACGTACTCGTGCCGGGCATCGTGTACGGCATCGCGTTCGACGCATCCCGGAGCTCCGACATTCCGGGTGCCGCACGGTCACTGTCGGCCGCGCTGTCGCAGTTCGACAAGTCCCTGACGGCGCAGTCGATCGCCGAGTCCGTGACGGCTGCGGACGGGCCACGCGCGGTCATGCGCCTTCGTGAAGAGGATTACGACCTCGTCGCCGGTGCACTGTCGTCGATTCCGGGTGTCGTCGTCACCGAACAGGCCGACATGATCCCCACCGATCGTACTTTCGCCCCGGACCTGATCGGTCAGGTCAAGAAGACCGTCATCGACCAGGTCGACGGCACTGCCGGCTGGAATGTGGTGCTGGTCAACCAGTACGGCGTCGAAACGGGTGTGCTCACCGAGACCGCCCCGCAGCCGGTGCCGTCGTTCTCCATCAGCCTCGACCGCCCGATCCAGGTCGCTGCCCAAGCCGCGGTGGACGGCCGTGTCGAACAGGCGATGATGGTCGTCGTCGAGGCCTCGACCGGGGCCGTGCTCGCCGTCGCTCAGAACCAGGCGGCCGACAAGGACGGTCCGGTTGCCCTCATGGGTCAGTACCCGCCGGGCTCGACCTTCAAGATCATCACCTCGGGTGCTGCGATCTCGAGCGGACTTGCGACCCCGGAGACGATGGTGCCGTGTCCCGGCCGGATCACGATCGGCGAACGCAGCGTTCCCAACTACAACGAGTTCGCGCTCGGCACGGTCTCGATGGCCACCGCATTCGCGCGCTCATGCAACACGACCTACGCCAAGCTCGCCTCCGAGATGGAGCCCGACGCACTCACCGTCGCCGCCGCCCAGTTCGGTATCGGCGTCGACTACGACGTGGTGGGCATGCCGACGGACTCGGGCTCCGTGCCGCCCGCAGAGGATCTCGTCGAACGCACCGAGGACGGATTCGGGCAGGGCAAGGTGGTCGTCAGCCCGTTCGGGATGGCGCTCGCCGCGGCGACGGTCTCGAGCGGTCGTACCCCGGTCCCGTACCTCATCCAGGGCAGGGAGACGGTCCGGGAGGGTGAGGCACCGCCGATCTCCGCCGAGGTGGTCGCCGGATTGCGCGACATGATGCGCCTGGTCATCACGAGCGGCACCGCCGACCGGATCCGTGATCAGGGAGACGTGTACGGCAAGACCGGTGAGGCCGAGGTCGAGGGCGGGTCGCACTCGTGGTTCGTCGGCTACCGCGGTGACCTCGCATTCGCGACACTCGTGGTCCGCGGCGGGAGCTCGGACAACGCGGTGGGCGTCACGCGCGACATGTTCGCCGCGCTGCCCGCCGAGTACCGCTCGGACGGAGCATGACCGTAATGCGGTGTGCGCAGCACGGTCAGGGCAGCAGACCCAGCTTTCTCGCGACCGTGACTGCTTCGTGGCGGGAATGCACGTCGAGTTTGTTCATGGTGCTGCGCAGGTAGCTCTTGACGGTCTCGGACCCTACCGCCAAACGCCGGGCGATCTCGGCGTTCGTGCATCCCAATGCCACATAGGACAGGACGTCCGTCTCGCGCGTCGACAACGTGACCTCGGTATCCGACGGCGTGTTCCCCACCAGGGCCGACGCGAGACGGTCGGACAGGGCTCTGAGCTGTTGCTGCACTTCGGCATCGTCGATGTTCTGCGCCAGCGCGCGCAACTCCGCGTGGATCTCGCGCACCTCGGTGGTGGCGACCGGTTCCTTCGTGTCGGAGGTGAGGTAGCCGAGCATCGCGACCCGCCGGTCCACCTCGTCGCGCACCGTGATCTCGCCCGCCAGCCGTGTCGCGGCGTGAACGAATGCGCTCACGGCCCGATCTCCGAACTGAATTCGCTCGCGTACCGCCCCGTACAGCACTGCGCGGGCGACACCGCCGACCACGACCGGCACCGCCAGGATCGACCGCAGCCCCTCACCGAGGACGGGACGGTCGAAGTGGTGGGTGATCGACGACGCACTCCGGTAGTCGGCGACGGTCACGGGACGTGCCTCGTCGAGAGCGCGGCCGCCGAGACCCGCGCGGGGCGGCACGACCACACCCGCCAGACCGTTCGTCCGGGTGCCGAGGAACTCGCTCAGGTGCAGGTGCCCGCTCTTCACCTCACCGGCGAAGACGACAGGCACCTGTGCGTGCGAGGCGGTTCTGCGCAGCTCACTCCGCAGAGCGTCGCCGTCTCGGGGACGAAGCAGGGACGAGGCAGCGGTGGACACGGTCGGCCACCCCTTTCCGGGGGTATCGGGAGATTCCTGTGACAGGGATCATAGGCCGTGTCAGGGTCGAGTGGGCCCGGGCCCTGGACCGATGCGCGACGAGAGGACGGACCGATGGCCGACACGGCGACCCGTGTGCAGGAACTTCTGGACCGCTACGACACAGCCGACGCCACCGCAGCCCGTCTGCTGTGCGACGACCATCCTGCCGACGCGGTGGCATTCACGGTGATCGACGCCGATCTCGGATCGATCGACCTGACGTACGGCCACCTGTCCGAACGGTCGGCGCGGTTCGCGACGGCACTCGCCGATCTCGGTGTGGAACCAGGGGATCACGTGGCGACCCTGATGGGGAAATCTTCGGACCTGGTCGTTGCGCTGCTCGGTATCTGGCGCCGCGGTGCCATCCACGTGCCGTTGTTCACCGCGTTCGCGCCGCCCGCGATCGCATTCAGGCTCGGCGCGAGCGGCGCGAAGGTCGTCGTCGCGGACGGTGATCAGGTGGGCAAGCTCGCTCCCGGCGACGACATCCCCGGCGATGCGTCGTGGCAGGTCATCGTGGCCGGTGAGGGTGAGGGCGTCGGCCTGAACTTCGCGGACCTCGTCGACTCCCACGCCGCCGACGATCCGCGAGGTGCGGCGGTGTCGGTGGGCGGCGACGGAGGGCTCGTCCAGCTCTTCACGTCGGGTACCACCGGCACTCCCAAGGGCGTCCCGGTGCCGGTCAAGGCATTGGCGTCGTTTCACGCCTACCTCGAGTTCGGTCTCGACGTCCGTGAGGACGACGTGTTCTGGAATGCTGCCGATCCGGGTTGGGCATACGGGCTGTACTACGCGCTGCTCGGCCCGCTGGCGGCCGGCCGGCGCAGCCTGTTGCTGCACGCCGGCTTCTCTCCGGCGCTCACCTGGCAGGTTCTCGAGAAATTCGGCGTCACCAACTTCGCGGCAGCACCGACGGTGTATCGGTCGCTTCGCGCCGACTCCGCCCCGCACGCTCGGATCCACCTGCGGCGGGCATCGTCGGCGGGGGAGCCGCTGACCCCCGACGTGCTGGCCTGGTCGCGCGACACGCTCGGTGTGGTGGTGCGCGACCAGTACGGGCAGACCGAGCACGGCATGTTCGTCGTCGATGCGTGGGCCGACGGGCTGCGCGAGGACGTCCCGGAGCGGTCGATGGGTAAGCCACTTCCCGGCTGGAGCTGTTCCGTCCTGCACGACGACAGCGACGACATCGCCGGACCCGGCGAGCTCGGCCGGGTCGCAATCGATGTCCGGAACAGCCCGCTGGTCTGGTTCACGGGATACGTCGACGCACCCGAGAAGACCGCGACCCGATTCACCGACGACGGACGCTGGTACCTCACCGGCGACGCCGGCAAGATCGACGAGAACGGCTTCTACTTCTTCTCGTCGCGCGACGACGACGTCATCATCATGGCCGGCTACCGGATCGGGCCCTTCGACGTCGAATCCGTGCTGGTCATGCATCCTGACGTGGTGGAGGCGGCGGTCGTCGGACTACCCGACGAACTGCGCGGCGAGGTGCTCGAAGCGTTCGTCGTCCTCCGCGACGGAGTGTACGGCGACGATGCGCTCGAAACGGACCTGCAACAGCTGGTGAAGAAGAAGTTCGCCGCACACGCCTATCCGCGTGCCGTCCACTTCGTCCCGCACCTTCCCAAGACTCCGAGCGGCAAGGTGCAGCGGTTCCTGCTGCGGCAGGGCCGGACCACCTGAACGGGACGGTGGGGCGCGGAGACTAACCTGGAGGCCATGTCTACCCGTGCCCCGCTCGTCCCCGGAACCCCGACCCCGATCCGTGAGGTCCCCAAGTCCATCGAGCGCCCCGAGTACGTCTGGAAGCCCACGGCGAACGAGGGCAACGAGCCGTGGGTGCAGACACCCGAGACGATCGAGAAGATGCGCATCGCGTCGAAGATCGCGGCGCAGGCGCTCGTCGAGGCGGGTAATGCTGTGGCTCCGGGGGTGACGACCGACGAGATCGATCGCATCGCGCACGAGTTCATGTGCGATCACGGGTCGTACCCGTCCGATCTGGGTTACCGCGGATTCTCGAAGTCGGTGTGCGTGTCGCTCAACGAAGTGATCTGCCACGGAATTCCGGACACCACCGTGATCGAGGACGGCGACATCGTCAACATCGATGTGACCGCCTACATCCACGGTGTGCACGGCGACACCAATGCGACCTTCCTTGCGGGTGATGTGTCGGAGGAGGCGCGCCTGCTCGTCGAACGCACCCGCGAAGCGACGATGCGCGCGATCAAGGCGGTCAAGCCCGGCCGGGCGCTGAACGTCATCGGCCGGGTCATCGAGTCGTACGCCAATCGGTTCGGTTACGGCGTGGTGCGCGACTTCACCGGTCACGGAATCGGCGAGACCTTCCACAACGGCCTGGTGATCCTGCACTACGACCGCCCCGACATCGACACGATCCTCGAACCGGGCATGGTGTTCACGATCGAGCCGATGATCAATCTCGGCACGCCCGACTACGACATCTGGGACGACGGATGGACCGTGGTCACCAAGGACCGCAAGTGGAGCGCTCAGTTCGAGCACACACTCGTCGTCACCGACACCGGAAGCGAGATCCTTACCCTCCCCTGACTGTCCATTGCTGTCCCCGTCCGTGTGCGCGGACGAGTGGGGTGTCAACTGTTCGCCATATCGAGTAAGTTTGCGTTATTTGATGTAGTTTTATGTATGTGAGGTTGAAGGAGTGGGCTGCGGGTCAGGGGGTTTCGTACCGGACCGCGTTGAACTGGTTTCATGCTGGGACGTTGCCTGTGTCTGCTCGTCAGCTTCCGACCGGGACGATCCTGATCGACCCTCCTGTCGCTGCGACGGATGGTGTGGCGGTGGCGTATTGCAGGGTGTCGTCGTCGGATCAGCGGGCGGATCTGGAACGGCAGGCGGGTCGGGTGGCCGAGCGGTGCGGTGAGCGCGGGA
>NZ_JBHWWZ010000058.1:0-32021 GCF_042730275.1 Rhodococcus sp. NPDC060086 | reverse complement strand
GGTGCCGGTCACAGACCGGCACCGCCCGACTCGCTCGATGGGAACTCTTTTTCTGGGAGCCGGCGCTCTGTCGATACCGGCGCCCGCGACCCGTTCGGCGATGACTGTTCCCGACCGGGGCGATTCGGTGATCAGCTGTTCACCCAACCCGTGATCAGGCCGCGCGCGATCGAGATCGAACCGGGCAGCAACAGCGGCGCCTCCTCCGAGGACGCCCAGTCGCCCGCCTCGAGTGCAGCACGGACGTCGTCGCGCGTGAACCATCGCGCCTCCGAGATCTCGCCGTCCAGGAACTCCACATTCTGTTCGGGATCCGCCACAGCGGAAAAACCGAGCATCAGCGAACGAGGAAACGGCCACGGCTGACTCCCGAGGTACTGCACGTCGCGGACGTCGACACCGACCTCTTCGCGGATCTCGCGCACCACACAGGCCTCGAGCGACTCCCCGGCCTCGACGAATCCTGCCAGCACGGAGAAACGGCGTTCGGGCCACGACGGTTGGCGGGCAAGCAGAACGCGGTCGCCACCGTCGTGCACCAAACAGATGATGGCCGGATCGGTTCGGGGGAATTCCTCGTGGCCGCTCACGGTGCTGATCCGCGACCATCCCGCGACGGTGGGTTCGGTGGGTGAACCGTCGACGGCGCTGAACGCGGCCTGGTCGTGCCAATTGAGCAGCGCCACCGCACTGACCATCAGATCGGCGTCGGCATCACCGAGATCTTCGCCGACACGGCGAAGGTCGGCGACCGTTCCGGTCTGTGCGAGCACGCGGACCGCCCACAGGTGCCGACCGTCGCGAATCCCGAGGAACACCGCGCCGGATACCGGTTCGGGCCCCAATTCGGTGGCATCGGCGAGGACGAGAATCGATCCGTCGACAGGCGCCTGGCCTCGGCGATCGATCCGCAGAAGCTTCGCGGTGACCCATCCGGCACGCAGTGCGTCGACGTCGGATCGCAGCTCTTCGGCACGCTCGACGACGGTGCGCGACAACAGCGGTGTCTCACCCAATGCGAAGGTCGTCACATCGTGCAGACTAACCGCGCATCGCTCCGGAAGCCGAACCGGACACCAGGCGGATGTACAGAAGCTTGTCGCCGGGCTCGATCGCATCGATCTCCGGAGAACCGATCCTCCACATGCGGCCGTCGCGCACCACCGCGAGAACGATGTCTTTGAGGTGCCGGGGCGAACCACCGACCTCGCTGTCGTCCACGTCGCGTTCCGCGATCGAGAAGCCCGCCTCGGGCGTCAGCAGATCTTCGATCATCTCGACGACGTTCGGGGTGGTGGTGGCGATGCCGAGGAGCCGGCCAGCTGTCTCGGACGAGATCACCACGGAGTCGGCACCCGACTGCCGGAGCAGATTGGTGTTCTCCGATTCACGGATCGCCGCAACGATCTTCGCCTTCGGTGCGATCTCGCGTGCACTGAGAGTCACCAGAACGGCGGTATCGTCCCGGTTCGCCGCGACGATCACCGCAGCAGCATGCTGGACGCCCGCGAGCCGCAGTACATCGGATTTGGTGGCCGAGCCCTGCACCGTGACGAGTCCTTGACGTTCCGCGGCTTCGAGCACGCGAGGATCGGTGTCCACCACCACGATCTCGGACGGGGGAACTCCGTCGCCGAGCATCGCGTCGACGGCTGTATGACCCTTGGTGCCGTAGCCGATGACGACGGTGTGATTACGCACGCGGCGCCTCCATCGCTGAATCTCGAATGCCTGTCGCGGAGTATTCGGCCGGACGGCATGTCGCACCGGCCAGAACGGCAGCATACGCGCAGAACCTTTAGTGTGACGCCATGTCCACACAACGTTCCCGCGGCCCGGCGCTGCGTCTCGCCGCACTCCTCGCAGGCGCAGGCGCCATGCACTTCGTCCGGCCCGCACCATTCGACAGCATCGTCCCGAAACAGTTGCCAGGCGAAGCGCGTACCTATACCTATGCGTCGGGTGTCGCCGAACTGGCGGTCGCAACGACACTTGCACTTCCCCGCACCCGCCGACTCGGCGGCACGCTGGCTGCCGCGTTGTTCATCGCTGTATTTCCCGCGAATGTGCAGATGGCGGTGAGCTGGCTTCGTAGCGACAAGGTCTCCTCCGCCGCGAAGGCCGCGGCCGCGGCCCGCCTTCCCCTGCAGATACCGCTCGTCACCGAAGCGTTGAAGGTCCGGCGCACAGCGCAGCATTGAGGTTGTCTACCGCACGTCGACATCACTCTCGTCCGTTTTCGGCGCCTGCCGACCGCACGAGCCGTTCGAGGGACTCGGCACCCGGCAGGTCGTCGGGTGCCACGGTCCGGCCCGTCCGCACATAGTGGAATGCCGCACGGACCTTGTCGAGCGGAAGCTCGGCAGTGCGCCCGGTGATCCGCGCGGTGCGCGCCGCCATCAACCTCGCCCATGCCAACCGGTAGGCAGCGAGCTGCATACCCACCGACGCGAGCTTGTCTGCGTCGGGTTCGGCACCGGTCTTCCAGTCGATCACCGTCCAGCCCCCATCCGGATCCTCGAACACCGCGTCGATCCGGCCGCGGATCACGGTGCCGGCCAAGGACGTTTCGAAGGGCACCTCCACCTCGACCGGGTTCCGGGTGGCCCACGGTGACCGCAGGAACGCCTCCTGCAGCCTGTCGAAGTCGGATTCGTCGCCGCCGTCGTCGTCGGCGCCGGGGAGTTCGTCGAGGTCGAGGAGCCTGGTCGCTCCGAAGCGGCGTTCGAGCCACGCGTGGAACGCGGTGCCGCGGCGTGCGAGCGGGTTGGGCCGGAACGGCAGAGGCCGGCGCAGACGCGCGGCCAGGGCATCGGGATCGGCGGCGAGGTCCACGAGCTGACTGACCGACAACTGCGCGGGCAACACCACTTCGGCGCCGAGTTCGGCGCGCTGGTCGCGTTCCGCCAGGAGTGCGTCGACGTCGGCGGCCCACTCGTCGGGATCGTCGTCGGGATCGTCGAGTGGGGCGGGTTCACCGGCGGCAACCGCGTCGAGGACGAGTGCGGCACCGCGTTCGACGTCGTCGCGGCGTGACCCGAGGGGGTCGCGGGGCCACGCGGCGCTGCGGGGTGTCTCGGTCATCGGATTGGCGGTGCCCGGCTCGGGTGCGGGTGCCCACTGCTCGATCACGCCGAGTTCGGGGCGTGCCGTCAGCAGTGCGTGTAGTTCCGTGAGGAACTCCGACGGGCCCTTGGGCTCCGACCCGGTATCGGCCCAATGGTGCCCGGACACGTACGCGGCCCGCTCGGTTCGGGTCAGCGCAACATAGAACAGTCTCCTGTCCTCATCGAGCTTGCGCCGTTTGAGGGCGTCCTTGTGTGCGCCGATCGCGTTCTCGAGTTCCTTACGGTCGAACAGATCGTCGAGTTCGAGCACGGGCACACCGTCGGTGCTCCCGCCCGGCTCGTCGCCCGGCTGCGCACGATCGCCGCGGAGTTGCGGCGGGAGTTCGGCGAGCGCGCCGAGCCAGGTCGAGATCCCGGTGGTCGACGGGAAGATGCCTGTGCTCACGTGAGGGACCGCCACGACCTGCCATTCGAGGCCCTTCGCCGAATGCACCGTCAGGATCTGCACTCGCTCCGGATCGACCTCGACCTCCCCCGGTGTGAGTCCCTGCTCGATCTCCTCGGCCGCCGACAAGTAGGCGAGCAGACCCGGCAGTGTCGCGTGGCCACGACCGGAGTAGGACGCGACCACGTCGGCGAATGCGTCGAGGTGCTCGCGACCGGCCACCCCACTGCGGCTGCCGACCCGGGCCTGCGCCTCGATGCCGATGCCGAGTACGCGTTCGACCTCTGCCACGAGTTCGGTCAAGGGCTGTCCCAGCCGCTCACGCAACGATGCGAGTTCGCGGGCGAGCGCCGTGATCCGTGCGAATCCGAACTTCGAATAGTGCTCTGGTCTACCGGGATCGGAGATCGCGTCGGCGAGGCCGGCCTGATCGGCGTACTCGCCGGGCAGAGCCGACTCGAGGGCATCGTCGAGTGCATCGAGATCGGTGACGGCGCCGGTGACACCGTGCCGGCCGGTGATCGCCAATTCTTGTGCCCGCCGCCACAGCGCACGCAGGTCGGCCGCGCCGAGCTGCCATCTGGCGCCGGTCAGAACTCGCACCGCGGCGCTACCGGCCATCGGGTCGGCGGCGAGACGCAGCATCGCGAGCACGTCGGCGACCTCGGGAGTGTGCAGGAGACCACCGAGGCCGACCACCTCGACCGGCAATCCGCGGGCGCGTAGCGCCTCGGCGATCGGGGCTGCGTCGGCGTTGCGGCGCACCAGGACCGCGGCCGTGGGCGGCGGTACGCCTTCGGCGCGCGCGGCCGCGTACTCTGCGGCGATCCGGTCGGCCACCCAGCCGCGCTCGGCGTCGACGTCGTTGTGCAGTGCGATCCGTACGTCGCCGGGAACCGCATCGGGGCGCGGCCTCAGCCTGCTCACGGCGACACCCCGTTCGCGCAATGGCTCGGACGACACGTTGGCGAGTTCGAGGGCTTCGGGAGGGTTGCGCCAGCTGGTCAGGAGTTCCAGCGTAGGTGCGGGTTCACCGTCGGGGAGCCTGAAGTCGGTGGCGAAGCGCGGAAGGTTCGCTGCCGAAGCACCGCGCCACCCGTAGATCGACTGCATCGGATCCCCCACGGCGGTGACCGCGAGGCCGCCGTCCCGGCCGCCGCCGAACAATGCGGACAGCAAGATCCGCTGGGCGTGCCCGGTGTCCTGGTACTCGTCGAGCAGAACCACGCGGAACCGCTCGCGTTCGCCTGCCCCGACTTCGGGGTGATCTCGGGCAACACGCGCCGCCAGCGACATCTGGCTACCGAAGTCGAGCGCGCCTTCACGGCGCAGAGTGTCGGCGAGTCGTTGCACCAGCGGGAGCAGGTGCACGCGGGCGTCCTGCGTCTCGAGGTAGCCGAGGAGAGTTTTCGAGGGCCCGCCGCGCTGTCCCGGTCCGCCCGGCAGCGTGTGAATCAGCTTGTCGAGATCGGTGTGGGCTTCGACCAGTTGTTCGGGGTCGATGAGGTGCTCGGCGAGCTGACCGGACAGTGCGAGGACCGTCTCGGTGACCGACGCGGGGTTCCGGTCGGTGTCGAGTTCGCCGTCCCACGCGCTGACCACCCGATGCGCAACCTGCCACAGTTCCGTTTCGGAGAGCAATGCCGCGGACGGTTCGATCGGCAGCAGCAGCCCGTGCTCGCCGAGCAGACGCCCGGCGTACGCGTGGTACGTCCCGACCTCGGGTTCGCTGCCCAGGATCCGAGTACGGAGACCACCGGTGGGGTCGAGGTCGCGGATCAGCGACGACCCCGCGAGCTTTGCGAGTCGCCGACGGATCCTGGTGGTCAACTGCTGTGCGGCCTTACGCGTGAAGGTCAGGCCGAGCACCTGTTCCGGCTGTACGAACCCGTTCGCGACGAGCCACACCACCCGCGCGGCCATGGTCTCGGTCTTGCCCGCGCCTGCACCTGCCACGACGAGGGCCGGCCCCATCGACGCCTCGATGACCGCGGTCTGTTCGGTGGTCGGGCGCGGTTGGCCGAGTGCCTCGGCGAGTTGCTCCGCGCTCACCCGGCTCATCCGGTCACCTGCCTTCCTTCATCGTGCGCGGGACAACTCGATCGGACCGGGCAGTGCCGGCATCCGTCGTTGACCTGCGCCAGGAACCGCGGGCCGCGGGTCGCGGCCGCCGCTTCGTGAATGACCTCGCGCCAGTGTTCGAGTCCCTCCTCGTCGAGGGGAGGCTGGACCCGCTGGGTGGCCCCTTCCTTGTTGTGCGGCTTGGCGACGAAGACCAACCGCGCACCGCCCGGAGTCGCGGCGGGTTCACCCTCGACTGCGCCCTCGGCGATCGCCACTTGATAGGCAGCCAGCTGCGCATGGTCGCGCGCGGCGTCTTTCGACACAGGGTTCTTCGCGGTCTTGACGTCGACCACGACGGGCCGCCCGTCCGCGTCGCGTTCGAGCCGGTCGATGCGGCCGCGCAGCCGTATCCGGGGGCCGCCCTCATCGCGGGGTTCGATCGTGCCGTCGACGGTGACCTCCACCCCCACTTCTTCGAGTTCGCCGCGAGTGCCCTGCAACCACGTCGAGAAGGTGTCGAGCATTTTGCGCGTCCGTTCGAGCTCACGTCGCGCATACCAGTCGGAACCGAGATCCACTGAACCCCATGCATTCTCGAGCGCTTGGTCGATTCGATCCGGGGGGATACGCCCCGCGAGCGCCTGCACGAGGGTGTGTACGAGGGTGCCGGTCACCGCGTGCGAGTTCGCACCGTCGGATCCGCCGTGTCGCTCGAACATCCAGCGCAGCGGGCACGTGACGAGCTGTTCGACGGTGGACGGCGACAGTCGGACCAGATCGTCGTCGGGCTCCCACAGCGGCAGCACCGTACTCGGGTCGGCTGTGCCGTACCACTTGTCGGGGTGTGCGCCCTGCACCCCTGCGCGGGCGAGCCTCGCGAGTTGCACGGCAGCTCGATGCACCCGGTCGGGCTCATGCTCGACGAGTACCGGATCGCACACGACGGAACGCAATTCCGCGACGAGCGCGGGCAAGGCGAGCACGCGGGTACGTACCTCGTCCGGCACTGCCGGCTGCTCGGCATCGTTCTCGCCATCGGATCCGAGGAGCTCGTCGACGAAGCGCGACCGCACGAGTTCGGTGTCGCCACCGACCGAGTCGACCGCAGTGACGAGCAGGCGGGTACGGGCGCGACTGCAGGCGACGAGGAACAGCCGTCGTTCGTCGGCGAGGAGCGGTGCCGTCCGCGAGAGCCTCGTCGTGGTGTCGTCGCCTCCGTCGGCGCCGGACACTGCGTCGATGAGCGCTTCGATACCGAGCAGGGTGCCACGCGCCCGCAAGCTCGGCCACAGCCCTTCTTGCACGCCGGCAACCACGACCACATCCCACTCCCGACCCGCCGCCGAGTGGGCGCTGAGGACGGTCACGGCCTCGGATTCGGCGGCAGCGCGGCTGCGCACCGTGCCGGGGATCTCCTGCTCGGTGAGATAGTCGACGAATCCGGCGATCTGGGCGCGTGGCAACCGATCGACGTAGTCGGCCGCCGCGTCGAACAGCGCGACCACTGCGTCGAGATCGCGGTCGGCCTGCGCACCGACCGGGCCACCGCGAGCGGAAGCCGCCACCCACCGACGTTCGAGGCCGGTCGCCTGCCACGCCGCCCACAGCACATCCTCGAGACCGCCGCCGCGCAACGACGCCGATCGCGCCTTGGCCACCACCGACAACGCCCGTTTCAGCGGCGCTGCCTCCACGTCGGTCAGGCCTCGCATCATCCGGTCGGACTCGGCCGAGTCCTCGATGAGCAACGTCCGGAGGATTTCCGCCGAGTCGCGGTCGCCGTCGGATGCCAGCTCGACACGGCGCACACCGCGTCGCAGCCGGCGCAGCGCTACCGGCTCGGCGCCACCGACCGGGCCCGACAGCAACGCGAGGGCTTCCTCGGGACCGAACCGGCGCTCGGACACCGCCCGCAGCACCAGGAGCATCCCGGCGACGCTGTGCTGCCGCGCCAGGGGCAGCTCGGACGCGGCAGTGGTCATCGGCACACCGGCTGCGAGGAGTGCCCGACGAAGCGGCGCGAGCACCCGCGGGACGGATCGGACGATCACGGCCATCTTCGACCACGGCACCTCGTCGATCAGATGAGCGCGGCGCAGGGTATCTGCGACGACGGCGGCTTCCTTCGCCTGCGACGACATGACCGCCACGCGCACGTGTCCGGTCTCGTCCGGGACGGTGGACACGGCGGCCGCGTCCTCGGAGACCGGAGGCTCGGGAACCGCAGCACCGCGGTGGGGCGGCAGTCCGGGAAGTCGTCCGGCGATCGCGCCGGTGACGGAGACGATCTCCGCTGCCGCGCGGAAGTCGGTTCCGAGGATGACGCGTCGCTGCGGGTCGTGCGAGGCCAGCCCGGTGAGGAACTCGGGATCGGCTCCGCGGAAGGTGAACACGCTCTGATCGGGGTCGCCCGCCACCGTGCTCGTGCGCGTACCCGCGCCGATGACCCGCACGAGGTGCGCGGCCTGCGGATCGAGATGCTGAGCGTCGTCGACGAGGAGGTGCCGTATGCGGGCGCGCTCAGCCGCCAACAGCTCCGGGTCGGTCGCGAACGCCGCGAGTGCTGCACCGACCAGTTCTGCGGCGTCGAGCGCCGGGGCGGTGGCTTCGGGAGCCTCGAGCCCCACAGCTCCGCGCAGGAGCATCACCTGCTCGTACCGTTGCGCGAACAACCCGGCAGCCACCCATTCGGGGCGCTCACGGCGCTCACCGAGTTCGATGAGGTCTTCGGGCCCCAGACCGCGCTCGTTGGCCCGCAACATCAGATCGCGCAGTTCCACGGCGAAACCGGTCATGCCGAGGGCGGGGCGGAGGCGTTCCGGCCACATCGTCGCACCGTCATCGATGTCGCCGCGCAACAGTTCACGCAGGACCGCGTCCTGCTCGGCACCCGTGATCAGCCGCGGCGGAGGGTTCCCGTGTGCGGACGCCTGCAGGCGCAGCACGGCGAACGCATACGAATGCACCGTGCGAACGAGCGGCTCGCGGGTGGCCCGCGGGTCGGTCGCGGCACCTGCGCTCAGCAGCCCCGCGGTGATCTCCTCGCGCACCGCGGTGGCCGCACGCCGGGAGTGGGTGAGCACGAGCACCGAGTCGGGTTGGGCACCGGACGCGATGCGATGCACCGCGAGGTCCACGAGCAGGGAGGACTTCCCGGTGCCCGGACCGCCGAGGATCTGCCACGGCCGCCACTGCGGTGCGGGTGGGGCATCGGCGAAGACCTGCTGTACCTCGTGCGGCCACTCCCGGGTCGCGGACGCTTCTTCCGGCCGTCGGACGAGTCGCGCGGCGGTGCGCCGCGGGCGCTCGGGAGCGCCCCTCGGCCCCGTACGGAGATCGGCGTCGGTCATACCGGTATCCCAGCAGACGGGTCCGACAACTCCGTGCACGGCCTGCCCTCGCACGCTGTCGTCCCCAACTGCCATAGTGAGCGAGGTGAGCGCCTCTGCACCGCCCCTCCACACGCACTTGTTCGGACCTGTCGACGGCCCGCCGGTGCTCGCCCTGCACGGCCTGACCGGCCACGGCAGGCGCTGGCAGAACCTGGCCGATCGCTACCTCCCCGACCTCCGCGTGATCGCGCCGGATCTACGGGGGCACGGCCGGTCTCCGTGGGCGCCCCCGTGGAGCTTCGAATCCCACGTTTCGGACCTGCTGGGTGTCCTCGACGCACACACCCGCGAACCGGTCACTGTGGTGGGGCATTCGTTCGGCGGTGCACTGGCGCTGCACCTCGCCGCCGCAGCACCCGGCCGGGTCCGCGCGCTGGTTCTGCTCGATCCCGCGATCTCGCTGCCGTCCGACCGCCTGCTCGAGGTCGCCGATCTCACCGTGCGCTTCCCCGACTACACCGACGAGGCCGAGGCCCGCTCCGAGAAGGTGCACGGCGATTGGGGTGAGGTGGCCTCGGAACTTCTCGACGCGGAGATCGCCGAGCATCTCGTCGCACTCGACTCCGGCCGGGTGAATTGGCGTTACTGCGTGCCGGCTCTGGTGGCGTCGTGGGGCGAACTGGCACGCGAGTTCGTGCTGCCGGCCGGCCACGTTCCGACAGTCCTGGCACGCGCAGGCAAGGTCCACCCCGCCTACACGTCGGATGCGTTCCGCGCGGCACTGGCCGACCGGCTCGGCTCCCACCTGACGATGCTCGAACTCGACTGCGACCACATGATCGACCAGGCGATGCCCGCGACCGCGGCAGAACTGGTCAGGAAGGTGCTGTAGGCATGGTCACCACGGACGCTCAGATCGAGCATGTGCGCGCACTCGTCGCATCGATTCCCGCCGGGTCCGTGGCGACCTACGGAGACATCGCCGATGCGGCGGGTCTGTCCAGTCCACGCACCGTGGGGTGGATCATGCGGACCGACAGTTCCGACCTGCCATGGCACCGGGTGGTCCCGGCGTCGGGCAAACCTGTCGCCCATCTGGCCCGTCGCCAGCTGGCCGGGCTCGAGCTCGAAGGCACACCGATCACCGGTGATCGGATCGACATGTCGCGTGCGCGCCACCGTTTCTGACGGGCACCCACACGTTCTCGGGGGATGTCGGGCAGCATGAGGGCATGTCCACGCTGACCGAATCCGAGGCCGTCATCGTCGCGGGAGGACGAGCCACCCGCATGGGTGGTATCGACAAGCCCGCACTCGTCGTTGCGGGCCGATCGATGCTCGACGCTGCAATCGCCGCGGTGGAAGGATTCGCCCGCATCACGGTAGTGGGCCCACGCCGCGACGATCTCGATCCCGCTGTCGTCCAGGTTCAGGAGTCGCCGGCAGGCGGCGGGCCGGTCGCTGCCCTCGCCGCTGCCCGTCCCACGGCAGAGGTCGTCGTGACTCTCGCAGCCGACCTCCCGTTCGTCTCCGCCGAATCGATCGTTGCTCTGATCGGCACGCTCGATACTGCACCCGACGCGGATGCGGCCTTCGCCGTCGACAGCAGCGGGAAGATTCAGTTCCTCCTCGCCGTGTGGCGCGGGCCCGCGCTCGCCGCACGCCTGGCGGCACTCGGACCCGATCCGTCCGATCAGCCGATGAAAGCGCTGCTGCCGGAGCATTACGTCACGGCGGTCGTACCCGGGACCGCGGACTGCGACACACCCGACGATCTACATCGCGCCCGCGCCGCTGCGAACTCGTCGGTGGACCCGAACGAAGCACGCAGGATCGTTCGAGAGGCTCAGCACCCGTTACCGGTTCGCAGCATTGCACCCCGCGAGGCCTTCGGGACCACGCTCGCTGCCCCACTCGTCGCCGCTGCGCCGCTGCCACCGGCTGCGACGTCCGCCATGGACGGATACGCGGTGTCCGGAAACAGCCCGTGGACACTGCGGACGGAGATTCGATACGCAGGCGCCGTGGGTGAATTCGCACTGAAGTCCGGGGAGGCCGCCCGCATCGCCACCGGCGCACACCTACCGTCGGGTGCGACGTCGGTGGTGCGCGACGAGTACGTCGTCGTCGAGGACGGGATCGTCACACGACTCCCGGACGCTCCGGTGCGTGACGACTTCCGCCGTATCGGCGAGGAATGGGAATCCGGAGTCGTGCTGGCGGAAGCAGGCTCGGCCGTCACGCCCGCGATCGTCTCCACGGCAACGAGCGGTGAGGTGTCGCGCATCGACGTGCGTGGCCCCGCGCGGGTCCACGTCGCGCTCACCGGCGACGAGATCCGTCGCAGCGGACCACTACACGAGGGACAGACCCGCGATTCGCTCGGGCCGATCCTTCCGCAGTTCGTGTCGTGGTGCGGTGCGGACGTGGCCGGAGGTGGGCATCTTCGCGACACGGCCGACGCGTTCGACGTCCTGCTGCGTACGACCACCGACGCCGACGTGATCGTGATCGTCGGTGCAACCGGTCGTGGGGCGGCGGATCAGCTGCGCGGTGCGCTCGCGCGCGCGGACGCCTCGGTCGTCGTCGAACGCGTGCGGTGCAAGCCGGGTGGATCCCAGGTCGCGGCCGTGCTTCCGGATGGCCGAGCGGTTCTCGGGCTTCCGGGCAATCCTGTGGCGGCGCTGTCGACCCTGCTCGTGATGTTGCCCTCGATCGTCGACGGGCGAACGCTCCGCACATCGGCAACACCGCTGACGGCACCGTTGGAGAACGCATCGGACGTGACCGGCGACATCACCCGCTTCCTCCCTGCCCGACAACTATCCGACGGGAAGTGGTTGTGCGACAACACTGTTCGGACTTCACACCTCGCCGGCCTCATCGGCCGTTCCGCGATTGCCCTGGTGCCGCCGAATGCCGCCGACGGCGACTCGGTCGAGCTGTTGCCACTCCCCCGCTGACTGTCGCTGCCACCTTGCTCATAGCCGAACGTCACGTTCGGTCACTCGGAGTGCATGAATGTCGCCTTCGGCCATTGCGCGGTGGCGACTGCGGTCCGGTAGCGCCGCACGACCAATTCGACGATCGAGTCGGTCACCCCCAGCGGCGCGGCGACACCGTCGGCTCCGCATTCGAGCAGGCGACCATGGAACAGACCCTCGGCGAGCAGGTACGACGCGATGAACACCCTGCGAGCCCCCTGCTCCCGCAGATCGTCCACGACCTCGGCCACCCGGGGAGCTCCCGTGGCGACATATCCGATCCTGACCGTGGTTCGGGTCAGCGACTCCAGCATCCGGGCCGCGGAGGCGATGTCGCACAGGGCGCGCGGGTCGGACGATCCCGCTGCCGCGAGCACCACGGCGTCGCCGGGGCACCATCCCGCATCCTGCAAGCGCCTCATCAGCACTCGCGCCAGCACAGGATCCGGCCCGAGAGCGTCCGTCACCACGACCCCGCGGTGACCGCTGTCGGCGACCTCGCGGGGAACATCGGTGTGCACGTGGTACCCCGAGGCGAGAAACGCAGGCACGAGCACGGTCGGGCGCTCACTGTCGCGCAGAACCTCGGCGGGGGACGGTCCGAGTACGTCGACGAATGCCACGCGTGTCGGGCCCGCCGTCCGCGACACCTCGCTCGCGAGCTCGGCGATCATCTCGACACCCCGGGGATTCCGGGTGCCATGGGCGACGAGGAGCAGCGCTGGATCAGCCCCGTTCATCATTCCTCCAGCTCCATCATTCCTCCAGCTCCATCATTCCTCCAGCTCCACTGCCAGTCGGTATCCACGTTTGACGACGGTCTGTACCAGCGCGGGCACACCGAGCGCCGAACGCAGGCGTGCCACCGCGGTCTCGACGGCGTGGGTGTCGCCACCACCACCGGGCAGGGCGGTCAGCAGTTCTTCACGGGAGACCACGTTGCCGGGCTTCGCTGCCAGCGCCCGGATCAGTGCCATACCTGCGGGGGCGAGGCAGCGCACCTCGTCGTCGACGACGACGCACCTGCCGCGCAGCCCGAGGACATGGGCACCGATGTTGATTCGGACGGCACGCCGGGGCAGGTCCTCCGCGATGTGGCGCGCGAGCGATCCGAGGCGTGCCCGCGTCGGCATCGTCACGGGCACATCGAGTTCGATCAACGGTGCGGCGGTGACCGGACCGACGCACACGGCGGTGACTCCGGTGCGCAGTCCCTGCAACATCGGTTCGAGCATTCCGGTTGCCTTGGCCCTCATCAGCATCGACGCGACCGCCGGTGCGCTGGTGTAGGTCACGGCGTCGAGTGCGCGGTCGCTGATCTGCTCGATCATCCGGTCCAGCGGTGTCGAATCCTCCGGTGGCGTCCAGCGGTACACGGGCACCGCTACGACGTCGGCCCCGGCAGCGCGCAGGACGTCGCACAGGTCGTCACCCGGTTCCCACTCGGTCCGCTCACCGTGGAGTTGCACGGCGATCCGCTTCCCCGCAACACCTTCCGCGAGGAGGTGCTCGAGGACCTCGCTGGAGGACTCGGACTCCGGCGACCATTCCTCCCGCAGTTCTGCGGCCCGAATCGCCCCCGTCACCTTCGGCCCACGCGCAAGGATGCGGCTCGCGCTCAGCGCCCGTGACAGGTCGTCCGCGAGCCCCCATCCGTCCGCCGCACCCATCCAGCCGCGGAACCCGATCGCGGTGGTCGCGATGGTCACGGCCGGCGGGTCGGCGACGATGGCACGCGTGGCGCGCTCGAGTTCGGCGTCGTCGGAGAGCGGGATGATCCGGATCGCGGGAGCGAGGACGACGTCGGAGCCTCGCCTCGTGAGCAGCGTCGCGAACTCATCCGCGCGCCGCGACGCAGTCACTCCGATGGTGAACCCGCGCAGTGGCGTGTTCTCGGAGCTCACGAAACGACGCCGGTGTCCACGGCCTCGACGCCGACACCACCGCGGAGCTTGCTGTGGACCTGCACGACCCCTGCCCACACACGGACGTCGTATACCGGCAGGCTCACGGTGGGACCGTCGAGGCAACGGCCGTCGTCGAGCGAGTAGACCTGTTTGAGAAGCGGCGACGCCACGGTCGGTTCACCGGCACGGTCGCCGACGATTCCCCTCGACATCACGGCGGCGCGACCGACCGGGTCGATGTTGCCGACAGCACGCAACGTACCGTCGTCGAGCAGGAACAACGCCACCTGCTCGCCCCCGCGCAGCAACACGGCCACGCCCCGCCCGGGGATGAGGTGGCTCAGCGGGCAGGCCGATGTCCATTCCAGCCGGCCGTTCAGCACGCTGTCGCGTGTCGTGGTCTCCGTGGTCGGCATCGCGGTGACGGTCATGGGTCCTCACCTTTCTTTCATGGGGTTCGAGCTGGCTACCCGGAATTCTGGTCCTCCGGTGTTTCTACTGCGTTACCCGGCGGTTCCCGCCCGGTAATCACGCCCTAGTTCGACTCGTCGGCCCTGACTCCGGGCATTCCCATCAGAACAGGTACCTTGCGTGCGCCGGAATCGTCGAACTGCACGGTGGGGTCGGCCTCGTCGGGAGCGTTGACGAACGAGACGAAGCGTGCCAGCTTCTCCGGGTCCTCGAGCACGCCGGCCCACTCGTCCTTGTATCCGGCGACGTGCTTGGTCATCGCTGCTTCGAGTTCTGCTCCGATGCCGAGGCTGTCCTCGCACACGACGGCCCTGAGGTGATCGAGCCCGCCGTCGAGTGCATCGAGCCACGGTGCGGTGCGCTGGAGACGATCGGCGGTCCTCACGTAGAACATGAGGAACCGGTCGATGTACTTGACGAGGGTCTCGTCGTCGAGACCACCGGCGAGCAACTGCGCGTGTGTGGGCGACTGACCGCCGTTGCCGCACACGTAGAGGTTCCAGCCGCCCTCGGTGGCGATGATCCCGACGTCCTTGCCGCGGGCCTCGGCGCATTCACGCGCACATCCGGACACACCGAACTTGAGCTTGTGCGGAGACCGCAGCCCCCGGTAGCGGTTCTCGAGGTCGACTGCCATGCCCACCGAGTCCTGCACGCCGTAGCGGCACCAGGTCGAGCCGACGCAGCTCTTGACGGTCCGCAGGGACTTTCCGTATGCCTGACCGGACTCCATCCCCGCGTCGACCAGCCGCTTCCAGATCTGGGGCAGCTGCTCGACCCGGGCACCGAACAGGTCGACGCGCTGACCACCGGTCATCTTCACGTAGAGCCCGAAGTCTCGGGCCACCTCACCGATGACGATGAGCTGCTCGGCGGTGCATTCACCGCCGGGCATCCGCGGCACCACGGAGTAGGTGCCGTTCTTCTGGATGTTGGCGAGGAAATGGTCGTTGGTGTCCTGCAGACCGGCCTGGCTGCGGTGCAGGATGTGGTCGGAGTCCGTCGAGGCGAGGATCGATGCAGCGACCGGCTTGCAGATGTCGCAGCCGCGACCGGTGCCGTGGCGCTCGATCAGAGTGGAGAAGGTCCGGATCCCTGTGGCCTGCACGATCTGGAACAGCTCGGCGCGGGACTGCTCGAAGTGCTCGCACAGCGCCTTCGACATCTCCACACCCGAGGATGCCAGGAGTTGCTTGACGGTGGGAAGGCAGCCGCCACAGGTGGTGCCTGCACCCGTGCATCCCTTGATCTGCGCGATATCGCATGCACCATCGGCGATCGCCCCGCAGATTGCACCTTTCGTGACGCCGTTGCACGAGCACACTTCGGCGTCGTCGGGCAGCGACCCCGCTCCCGGCTTCTCCCCCGCCGGCGAGATCAGCGACGCCGGATCGCCGGGCAGTTCACGACCCACCAGGGGCCGCAGCGACCCGTACGCGGAGGCATCGCCGACGAGAATGCCACCGAGAAGGATCTTGGCGTCGTCCGAGACGACGAGCTTGGCGTAGGTACCTTTCGCCGAGTCCGACAGCACGACCTCGAGCGCACCTGGGGTCCGTGCGTGTGCGTCACCGAAGCTCGCGACGTCGACACCGAGGAGCTTGAGTTTCGTCGACATGTCCGCGCCGGGGAACTCGGCGTCGCCGCCGAGCAGCCGATCGGCGACGACCTCGGCGGTGCTGTACCCGGGTGCGACGAGGCCGTAGCAGACCCCGTCGACCGCGGCGACCTCTCCGATCGCGTAGACGGCTTCGTCGTTGGTGCTGCGGCACGAGAGGTCCGTGAGCACACCACCGCGGCCTGCAAGGTCCAGTCCGGCCTCTCGCGCAAGTTGGTCACGGGGCCGCACACCCGCCGAGAACACGACCAGGCCCGCATCGATCGTGCTGCCGTCCGACAACGACACCTGCAGACCTGCCGGTCCCGGTTCGATCTTCTCGGTGGCGACCCCGGTGTGTGTGACGAGACCGAGCCCGGTGACGAGCCGGTCGAGGACCTTGCCTCCACCCTCGTCGACCTGGGCGGGCATGAGCCGGTCGTTGTACTCGACGACGTGTGCGGTCAGACCCATTCCGCGCAAGGCGTTCGCGGCCTCGAGACCCAGCAGGCCGCCACCGACCACGATGCCGTCCGCGCTCCGCCCGGCGGTCTGCGCATCGGCCACGGTCCGTGCTGCGGCGTCGCGGATACCGTCGAGGTCGTCGAGCGTGCGGTAGACGAAACAGCCTGGCAGGTCGTGCCCGGGCACCGACGGCACGAACGCGAAGGAACCGGTCGCGAGAACGAGCGCGTCATAGGGCAGGACCTCCCCGTCGCCGGTGGTGACGGTGCGCGCCGACCGGTCGATCGATGCCGCGCGCGTCCCGATCCGAAGTTCGACGAGGTCGTCGCCGCGGTAGTCGTTGCCTGCGAGCGCGAGTTCCTTGCGGTCCCACGAGCCGACGTACGACGACAGGCCGACACGGTCGTAGGCCGGGTCCCCCTCTTCGCACAGCACCGTGACCGACCATGCGTCCTGAGCGTCGCGGGCGCGCAGCGCCTCGACGAAACGGTGTCCGACCATGCCGTGACCGGCGACGACTACGTTCTTGCGGCTCATGGTTCTTCCTTCTCTTCGTGCAGGTGGTGCTGGTACTGGTGTGGCGATCAGGCGGACGCGACCGGGGTCTGCTCGATTTCTGCGTCCTGCCGCGGGACCCGCAGGAAGACCACCCAGGTCACGGCGATGCAGGCCAGGTAGAAGGCTGCGAAGACCCAGAAGGCCATGGTCGCGGACTGTGCCTCACCGGAGTAGGAGGCGCGGAGCACCAAGTTGATGCCGACTCCACCGAGACCGCCGATGGCACCGGCGAACCCGATGAGCGCACCCGACATGCTGCGCGACCACGCTGCCTTCTCGGCTCGATCGAAATCGTCGAGGCCTTGTGCTTTCGCCTCGAAGATCGACGGGATCATCTTGTACACCGAGCCGTTGCCGAGCCCGGACAGCAGGAACAGAGCGACGAATCCGAGAACCAGCGCGACCATGATCCCGCCGGATGCGGCTCCCTCTGTCGCGTCGTCGAGTGTTCCCGCGACGATGAGGACCCCCGCGGCGAGTGCCATTGCGACGAACGTCCACAAGGTGATGCGTCCACCGCCGATCCGGTCGGCGAGTTTGCCGCCGAGGGGTCGTGCCACCGAGCCGAGCAGCGGTCCGATGAAGGCGATCTGCGCGGCGTGGAGCGCGGCCTGCGCGGGGGTGTCGCCGCCGGCGAGGAAGTTGATCTGCAGCACTTGGCCGAATGCGAAGCTGAATCCGATGAACGAGCCGAATGTGCCGATATAGAGGAAGGAGATGACCCACGAGTCGCTGAATCTCAGGCTCTCGCCCATCGCCCGAAGATCGGCGCGCTGGTCGCCGAGGTTGTCCATGAACAGGGCCGCGCCGAGAGCCGCACCCGAGCAGAGGACCAGGTAGATCGCGCAGACGATCCACGGGGCGGTGTTGCCGACGGTCGCGATCACCAGCAGACCGATCAGCTGGATCACGGGGACGCCGATGTTGCCGCCGCCGGCGTTCAGCCCGAGCGCCCACCCCTTGAGCCGCTGCGGATAGAACGCGTTGATGTTCGTCATCGACGACGCGAAGTTGCCGCCACCGACACCTGCGAGTGCCGCGACCAGCATGAACGTGGTGTACGAGTGGCCCGGGTTCAGCATCAGGTAGAGCGTGGCCACGGTCGGAACGAGCAGGACGAGGGCGCTGAAGATCGTCCAGTTGCGCCCGCCGAATTTCGCGGTCGCAACCGTGTACGGGATGCGCAGGATCGCGCCCACCAAGGTGGGCACTGCGACGAGGAAGAATTTGCCTGCGGCGTCGATGCCGTAGATCTCGGTGGGCATGAACAACACCATCACCGACCAGATCGACCACACCGAGAAGCCGACGTGTTCAGCGATCACCGACCAGATCAGGTTGCGCTTGGCAATGTCCTTGCCGCCCGCCTCCCACGCGTCGACATCCTCCGCGTCCCACTTGTCGATGTAGTGTTTGCGCGCGAATTTGCTTCGCAGCGGCTCTTTTTCGAGTGCAACACTCACGCCGGCCACCCCTCTCAGGTTTCTGATGGTCCTAAGGTATGGAGCGGGTGTTGCCGCGGTGCTGCCCGCGGTGACTGGAAAGTCAAGAGTTCCTCACCGGATGCAGCGCCCCGCTGTGAGCACTCCGAAGTGCCGGAAATACAGCAGGGTCAGAGGAGCAGCCGCACCAGGTCGGTGGTGTGCGCGAGACCGGGGAACGCGTCCTCGGTGGACCGCGGATGCAAGGCATGGACCGCGAGCCGAAACATCGCCGCGCGCAGGAGCATCTGCGACCATTCCGGCAGGTCTTCCCACCTGCCGATCAATGCATCGTCGGCACCGCCCCACGACAGAGCGTCGACGACAGCCACTGCTGCTGCCCACGACGCCGGCCGCCAGTAGGGCGTGATGTCGGTCAGCCCCGGGGCCGCACGACCCGCGAACAGCACCGTGCCGAAGAGGTCGCCGTGGACGAGTTGGTCGGGAAGGTGCACGGGCTTGCGGAACGTGGCGAGTTGCGCAATCAGGTCGAGGCTCTTCCGTCCGTCGGGGGTGACCGTTTCGGGTGCACCGGCCGCCCGCGCCGAGCGCAGCGGCACCGTCTCCCACGCGGCACGGTCCGCGGCGACGAACAC
This sequence comes from Rhodococcus sp. NPDC060086, assembly GCF_042730275.1. Classification (NCBI taxonomy): domain Bacteria; kingdom Bacillati; phylum Actinomycetota; class Actinomycetes; order Mycobacteriales; family Nocardiaceae; genus Rhodococcus; species Rhodococcus sp. NPDC060086. The sequence continues at coordinate 13,053 of NZ_JBHWWZ010000058.1, read as the reverse complement.
GTCGACATCCGCCCAGGGCGCGACGGGAGGCTGCATCAGGAATCGAGGACGTTCGAGCTGGGAGGTGGCTGCGTGGAGTCGCAGCGACAGGGACACCACTTCGTCGTGCCGAGGTTCGGAGGTACCGACGATGTAGGTGTCGGCGCGCCAGCCGGACACCACGTACCGCCCGTCGGTCGCCCGGACCGGCCGGGCCAGTCGGACCCCGTCCACGGTGAGGGTTTCTCGGACTTTCGCCGACCACGCGGCACGCGCGTGGTCGGCAACCCTGGACAGGACCACGTCTCCACAGCGGTAGCCGCCGTCCCAGTCGGCCCCGAGCGGGACCGGCTGGACGTCGCGAAGACCGAACGTGGAGCACACGTGTTGCGGGGGTTCGAGCGGACTCACGCGGCCCACGGTACCGCCGGTATGCAGCGGAGCAGGGATGGCACCCCGCGCGGCCAGGTCACAAGTTGACACCGATGCACCCGGAGCTCTTGCGCCCACCGTCCTGCCACACGATGTCTCTTCCGGTCGAGCGCCTGCGTCAGTACAGCGGCAGCGATGTGTCGACCTGCTGCGCCCAGGCCACGACACCACCCTGTAGGTGGGTTGCGTCGGCGAACCCGGCGCGCCGGAGTACGGCGAGGGCCTCCGCCGACCGGATGCCCGTCTTGCAATACAGCACGATCGGCGTGTTCTGAGGCAGCTCGGCGAGTGCGTCGCCCGACACGATCCGGTCCTTCGGCACGAGTCGCGCCCCTTCGATACGAACGATGTCCCATTCGACCGGGTCACGGACGTCGATCATTGCGATGTCGCGACCGGAGTCGATCATCGTCCGCAGCTCGGTTGCGGTGATGGTCGCATCCGCTCCCGCGGCAGCCGCATTCTCCGGCACGATTCCGCAGAATGCCTCGTAGTCGACGAGCTCGGTGACCGGCGATCGCGCCGGGTCGCGTCGCAGCGTGACTGTGCGGAAAGTCATGGCGAGTGCGTCGTAGATCATCAGACGGCCCAGCAACGGGTCGCCGATCCCGGTGATCAGCTTGAGTGCTTCGGTGGCCATGATCGTGCCGACCGTGCCCGGAAGCACACCGAGTACTCCGCCTTCAGCGCACGACGGCACCATGCCCGGCGGCGGAGCCTCAGGGTAGAGATCGCGATAATTGAGCCCGCGCCCGTCCGGTGCGTCTTCCCAGAACACCGAGATCTGGCCTTCGAACCGGAAGATCGACCCCCACACGTACGGCTTGCGGGCCAGGATCGCGGCGTCGTTGACGAGATAGCGGGTCGCGAAGTTGTCGGTGCCGTCCAGAATGAGGTCGTACTGTTCGAACAGCGCCACAGCGTTGCTCGAATCCAGCCTCACCGGGTGCAGACGCACGGTGATGTTGTCGTTGAGTGCACGGACGCTGTCGCGAGCGCTCTCCCCCTTGGAACGCGCGATATCCGCCTGTCCGTGGATGATCTGCCGTTGCAGGTTCGATGATTCGACGTGGTCGTCCTCGACGATGCCGATGGTGCCGACGCCGGCGGCGGCGAGATACAGCAACGCGGGCGATCCGAGACCACCGGCACCGATGAACAGCACTTTTGCGTTCTTCAGCCGTTTCTGACCCGCGACACCGACATTCGGGATGATCAGGTGCCTGCTGTATCGGGCGATTTCCTCGCGGGTGAGCTCACCTGCGGGCTCGACCAGCGGCGATAGGGCAGCAGTCGGTTCCACCGACGGCAGTACGGTCACGATCTACTCCTCTGCGGGGGACACCGCCGATTGTCCCACCGCCGACGACCGTTGTCCGAGGCGGTCACGCTCCGCGGGGAAACGGCCAGGGGTTGAAGCGGCAGACCTTTCCGTCTGCGGGAATGGTCCCCTCGGGATCGAGTCGAGCGATATCGTCGTTCGCGGTGCCGTAGGACTGCTGCATCATGATCGGCGCGAGTCCACCGTCCGTGGTGCATCCTTCGTGCGCGGCGTAGCCCACCGCGTGCCCCACCTCGTGGTTGACCAGGTACTGGCGGTACGAACCGATGTCGCCGTTGAACGCGACCGCGCCCCGAACCCAGCGCGGCTCGTTCACGAGCACCCGTTCGACGCCGGGGTTGAAGCACGAACCTTCGAGTTCGATGTCGTATCCGCAGTATTGCCGGATCGTCATCTGCGAGGTGAGCGAGACCCGGAAGTCGGGGGCCTCGTTGTCGACCCGCCGGAACGCGAATGCCCGGTCCGCGGTCCAGCTCCTCGGGTCGGCGAGGGTCTCGTCGACCATCTTGGCGAACGCGGCGTCTCCGCCGTACGCGGTGGTATCGACCCCGTCCTCGATCTCCACCGTGTAGGTGAACACCTGCCGCTCGCCGTATCCGGCTTGCTCGGTGCTGCCGGGAAGCACCCTCCAGGTGCCGGCGCCGCTCCCCACGAACGATCCGCCCTCGGGCAGCGCACCGGACTCGAGATCGGCCGGAAAGTTACCGTCCGCGACGGGCGCCTCCGCGACGACGGCGTCGTCCACGGCCCCTGCCGTACCGTCACCGTCCGCAAGCGCAGGTGTGGTGTCCCCCTGCACCGCATCCCACACCACGAACACCGTCACTGCGGCGAGCACGGGCACCGCGTAGGCACGCCATCCGTACCGGGCGACGAAGCGCCCGACGCGGGTCTGCTTGCGCACATCTCGCGTCGGTCGGGGCCGACGCGGCGGACGACGGTCGCCTTCGACCGGATCCCATTGCGCCCGGAGCGGTTGTCTGGCCCCGGAACGCGGGCCCGATTCGTCCAGCGGCCGACGCGCGCGAAGACGGGGGTCCTGTGATTGCTGCGAGTCCGGTGATTGCTGCGAGTCCGGTGATTGCAGGGCCGAGCCGTGCGGTTGCCGGGTCGTACGTGCTCCTCCTCGGTCGATCACGGTTGCCAGAATGTCACATTGCGGTGGATCGGACGGGGTGTCCGTGATGGGTCCTGACTTCTCGTACAAGCACCTACCGCGCTACTCGAAAAGGCGGATACTCGACGGTAGGGCTATCCGCCTGCACCGACACCGACCTGTAACCTGCAGAGATGATTCGCGTCGACGTAGCAATGCTCACGATCGTCGCTTGTTCAGATTGGGAGTCAGCATGACCGAAGTCGCCGCCCGAGCCTCGGGACGAGGCAACACCACCGGCACGAAGCGCGGCTCGCGAATGCCGAGGGACGAGCGACGCGCTCAGCTGCTCGAGGCAGCCAGCGAGGTGTTCGTCACGCGTGGGTACCACGCCGCCGGTATGGACGAGATCGCCGACTGCGCGGGGGTCAGCAAGCCGGTCTTGTACCAGCATTTTCCCGGCAAGCTCGAGTTGTATTGTGCAGTCCTGCAGAACTATGTCGACATCCTGATCAACGGGGTGCGGCAGGCTCTGCGTTCGACCACGGACAACAAGCAGCGCGTCCGCGCCGCCGTCCAGGCGTTCTTCGATTTCGTCGACAACGACAGTCAGGGTTTCCGGCTGGTATTCGAGTCCGACCTCATGGGCGAGCCTCAGGTCGCGCGCCGCGTCGAGCAGGCCACCGAGGCATGCGTGGACGCCGTGTTCGATCTGGTAGCCCACGATTCAGGTCTCGATCCGTACCGCGCCCGCATCCTCGCGGTCGGACTCGTCGGTACGAGCCAATTCACAGCGCGCTACTGGCTCGACGCAGCCCGGCCGATTTCCAAAGAGGACGCCGTCGACACCACCGTGGCCCTTGCGTGGGGCGGTCTCAAGCACGTCCCGCTGCAGCCCGAGTTGCAGAAGCGCTGACTGCCGCTCGGACGGTCCACCGAGCCACCGACGACGAAGGCCGGGATGCACTCGAGTGCATCCCGGCCTCTCGTGGTGCGCGACGTCAGCTCGCAGCGAAGCCCACCTTGCCCGCGGTGGCGGGGCCGATGTCCACGTACGTGATCTTGTCGGCCTGCACGAGAACCTTGCGGCCCTTCTCGTCCACGAGAGCGAGTACGCCCTTGTTTCCGCCGTTCAGGGCATCGGTCACGAGCGCTTCCACCTCGTCGGGTGTCTGTTCGCTGACGATGACGATTTCGCGCGGGCTGTCCGCGACACCGATCTTGACCTCCACGAAAGACCTCCGAGATTCTCAGGCTGAATTGCTTGTCCTCGCCAGGCTAATGCAACCCGAGCACTGCCATCCTCTTGGCGTGCTCGACCTGCATGCGATCGATGAGCGCGGCGATGTTCGACAGGTCGCCCGACGCGAGAATGACGAGTTCGGCCAGGTCTTCACGTTGTGCGAGCACGTACTGTGCCTGCGTGATCGCCTCACCGAGCAGGCGCCGGCCCCACAGCATGAGCCGGTCCTTCTGCGTGCTGCTGCGTTCGACGACCGCCCTGACCTCCTGCACCACGAACTCGGAGTGGCCGGTCTCGGCGAGCACTCCACGTACTACGGTGGCGACCTGCGGATCGAGCATGTCAGCGATCTCACAGTAGAAATCGGCCGCGATTCCGTCACCGACATACGCCTTGACCAACGACTCGAGCCACGTGGAGGGAGTCGTCGATTCGTGGTACGCGTCGAGCACCTGGTTGTAGGGCTCCATCGCCGTGTAGACGTCGACGCCTCGATCCTCGAGCGCGGTGCGCAAAATCTCGAAATGACGCATCTCGGAAGCCGCCATCTGCGCGAACGCAACTTTTCCCTGCAGCGACGGCGAGAATGCGGCTTCGGCCGCGAGACGGTAGAACGCGGCGATCTCACCGGATGCGAGCACCGAGAACAGTTCCGAGACACCCGGATGATCGGCCGGGACCGGGGTCGCAGAGAGCGACGGGTGGAGTTCTGCTGCGGACGGCGATGTTTCGGCTCCCATGACGACAAAGCGTAGTACTACCTCGTCGAATGCGCCGCTCACGGTACAATGATGTGAGAAGACCGCGCATCGAGCCGCTCACCGTGGCCCGCGGTCTTCGACGATAATGTGCGCGCACCCGTTTGAGGATCGCTGCCGCGCTCGCGGGCCCCATCTTCAGGCTCGCGTGAAGACGCAGGCCGGTCGCCTTGTCCACCTCGTGCGTGCGTGCCGAGACCAGGAAGGCCAGACCCCTGAGCAAGATCACCATCGACCACGAAGACGACGCGAGTGAAACCACCGTCTCCGCACAACTCGACGACACTCACGTTGCCCCCACCTTCGCCGAACTCGGCGTTCGCGACGAAATCGTCCGCGCGCTGTCCGACGTGGGCATCGAGCGTACGTTCGCCATCCAGGAACTGACACTGCCGCTCGCCCTCGCCGGCGACGACCTCATCGGCCAGGCCCGCACCGGAATGGGCAAGACCTTCGGTTTCGGCGTGCCCCTGCTGCATCGCATCACCACCGCCACCGGCACCGCGCCGCTCGACGGCACCCCTCGCGCGCTGATCATCGTCCCGACCCGCGAATTGTGTGTCCAGGTCACGCAAGACCTCGAAAACGCGTCGAAGTACCTGCCCGGCAGCGGTAAGAAGGGCCTCGAAGTCCTCGCCATCTACGGCGGCCGCCCGTACGAGCAGCAGATCGACCAGCTGAAGAAGGGCGTCGACGTCATCGTCGGTACCCCGGGCCGCCTGCTCGACCTCGCCAATCAGTCGCACCTGATCCTCGGCAAAGTCGGCGTGCTCGTGATGGACGAGGCCGACGAGATGCTCGACCTCGGGTTCCTGCCCGACATCGAGCGGATCCTCGGGATGGTCCCCGACAAGCGCCAAACGATGTTGTTCTCGGCCACGATGCCCGGCCCGATCATCACGCTGGCCCGCACCTTCCTCACCCAGCCGACGCACATCCGTGCCGAGGAGGCCCAGTCCTCCGCGGTCCACGAGCGCACCAACCAGCTCGTCTACCGAGCTCACGCGCTCGACAAGGTCGAACTCGTCACTCGAATCCTGCAGGCCGAGGGCCGCGGCGCGACGATGATCTTCACCCGCACCAAGCGCACCGCACAGAAGGTCGCCGACGAACTCGCCGAACGTGGCTTCGCCGTCGGTGCCGTCCACGGCGACCTCGGGCAGATCGCTCGCGAGAAGTCGCTCGGACGTTTCCGGGAGGGCAAGATCGACGTTCTCGTCGCCACCGATGTCGCCGCGCGCGGCATCGACATCGACGATGTCACCCACGTCATCAACTACCAGTGCCCCGAGGACGAGAAGACGTACGTGCACCGGATCGGCCGCACGGGCCGTGCCGGTCGTACGGGCATCGCCGTCACACTCGTCGACTGGGACGACATCCCTCGCTGGCAACTCATCGACAAGGCTCTCGGCCTCGACATGCCGGACCCGGTCGAAACGTACTCGAGCTCGCCGCACCTGTTCGAGGAGCTCAGCATCCCCGAGGGCATCACAGGCCATGTCCGCAAGCCCGCGACAACCCGCGTCGAATCCGACGGCGGTTCGGGTGAACGCCCGGCGCGTAGCGAAGGTCCGACGAGACCCAAGCGCACCCGGGCCCGTCGTCGCACCGTGCGCGGCAAAGCCGTGGACGCGACCACCACGAGCCCCGACACCGCGGCTGCTTCCGCGGCCACAGGCCCGGCACCGACGGGTGGTGCCGACGGTAACGACGGCGACACCACGTCCGACGACACCGCGTCGAGCTCACGCCGACGTCGCCGCCGTCGCCGCAAGCCTGCAGAGGGCGACGCTGCCTCGAACAACACCGCTGCTTCGAACAGTGCCGCTTCCTCGAACAACACAGCATCGAACGACGCCGCCGTGAAGGACGCAGTGTCGAGCACCTCGGCCGGCTAGAGCCACGTGCTCGCGCCCGAACGTCGCACGCGGGCCGATCTGATCGTTGCAGCGGTACTCGTCGTCGCCGTCCTGGTGGCGGCGTGTGTCGTGTGGCTGCGATCAGACGCACGCGGCACCACGTCGATCACATGGGATGGGGCGGCCACCGCCCCGCCCGTCGCAGAGTCGGTGCCCGACACCCTCATGGAGTCGTGGCGCGCTCCGAGCTCGGCGACGGCGCAGGCCGTCGTGATCGGTGACACTGCGGCCACGGCCGACGGCGATACCGTCGTCGGCCGTGATCTACGAACGGGCGCCGAGCGGTGGAGCTATCAACGCGACCGGCCGCTGTGCACTGCTATCGGCGCCTGGGGCTCCGTCGTGTCGGTCTACAACGATCCGCGCGGATGCGGTCAGGTGACTGCGCTCGACGCAAAGTCCGGTATACGTGGTGCGCAACGTTCGAGCGATGCGGACAGCGAGGTGCATCTCGTGGACACCGGGACCCACTTGATCGCACTCGGCGACACCCGTCTGGAAATGTGGCGTTCGGATCTGGTGCGCACGATCGAATACGGCCGGGTCGACGCCCCGGTCAATCCGAATGCGCAACCCCGCAGTGGATGCGTGTTCCGTTCGGCGGATGCCGACGACAGCCACCTCGCGGTGCTCGAACAGTGCGCCGGGGAACCTGCCGAGCGGCTGACTCTGCTCGATACCACTCCAGAGGACAGCCAGAAGCCCGAAACCATTGCCTCCTCGATCATGCCCGCCGCGGTACCCGACGGGGATGCACAGATCGTTGCGGTGGTCGACGATCACACCGCCGTCTATCTGCCACCCGGCCCCGACGGTGGTGCACGCCTCGAGGTGTTCGATGCCTCCGGATCCCTTGTCGACCGGCACGAGCTGCCGCGAGAGGCCGGATCCGGCGTGTACACCGGTCCGGCGGAGAAGTTCGACGATCTGCTCCTGTGGTGGACGGGCATCGACACCATTGCACTCGACACCGACGATTTCACGCCGCTCTGGACCGTGGAGGGCACACTCGGACACGGTTCCGAGATGGCCGGATCGGTGCTGCTACCGGTGGACGACGCGATCGCCGTGGTCGATCCGTTGACGGGCGGTATCGCTCGCACCATCGAGGTCGAACGCAACACGGACGCCACGGTCTCGTTGTCCGTCGCGGGCGACACCGTCCTCGAACAACGGGGCGACGACATGGTTGCGCTGACGGAATCCGGTCCGCGTTGAGCCGGTCCGGTGGGCAACTGCTCGCCGGACCTCTGCTCGCCCGACCCTGCCGGCTATACCTCTGTCCGGACCTCTAGCGTGACCGGCTCCGCACCGTCGGTCCAGCACGCAAGCAGGTTCTCGGCGAGTTCCCGATAGGCCTGCGCACCCTTGTTCTTGCGGCCCGACAGGACTGTCGCACCCGACGCGGATGCCTCGGCGAACCGCACGGTCCGCGGAATCGGCGGAGCAAGGACGGGCAGGTCGTACCGATCGGACACATCGGCGAGCACGTCGCGGCTGTGCGTGGTCCGCGCGTCGTACAGGGTCGGTAGCGCGCCCAGCATTTCCAGGCCCGGATTGGTGATCTGCTTGACTTCGTCGACCGTGCGCAGCAGTTGCCCGACCCCTCGGTGCGCGAGGGTCTCGCATTGCAGCGGTACGAGGACCGAACGGGCGGCGGTCAGGCCGTTGAGGGTGAGCACCCCGAGCGAGGGCGGGCAATCCACGATGACGATGTCGTAGTCGTCCTCGACCCCCGCGAGAGCGCGTTTGAGGGCGTACTCCCGTCCGGGGCGCATCAAGAGCAGCGCTTCCGCCCCGGCGAGGTCGATCGTCGCCGGAAGCAGGGCGAGGCCCTCCCCCGTCTCGAGAAGCACGTCCGCGATCTCCGCGTCACCCATGAGCACGTCGTGCACGGACTTTTCGAGTCGATCCGGGTTGTGCCCCAGGGAGAAGGTCAGGCAGCCCTGCGGGTCGAGATCGACCACCAGGACGCGCTGCCCGAGCCCCACCAAGGCAGCGCCCAGTGACGCGACAGTGGTCGTCTTCGCGACGCCACCCTTCTGATTTGCCACCGCAAGTACTGTTGCCACGCGTCGATCCTCGCTCATAGCGGCATCGCGCGCGAGACGTGACGCGTCCGCTGATGTCCGGTGGGTCGCGTGAAGCGCAATTACGCATGTCCGAGTCGGCCTGTGCCGGGCCCGACGAGAGTGCCTACCCATCCCCCGTAGAGCCGGGCCTCAGCGCGAGGCGCCCGACCGGAATGTCACGCGCCGCGCTCGGAATCCGTGCCGGTGTTCGAGTCGGTATCGGTGTTCGGGTCGGTATTCGCATCGATCGGTGAGTCGGGCGCGTAGTCCTGCGCGAGCCATCGAGATGTGGCCGGGGCGAACAACAGCACGAGTGCCGGCACCACGATCACTGCCATCAACGTCCCGAGAATCGGCTGATGCGAATCTGTGAGCAACGACCACGCAACCGGAAGCAGCAGTATCTGCGCCACGACCGCCACCGACCTGCCCCACCGCGCACCCCGCAGCAACGCGATCCCTGCCGCAAGGACGCCGCCGAACAGCAGCCCCAGCCACAGCGCGAAGCCGTATCCGTTGGTCACCGTCTGGTCGTGATCACCCGATGCGGCACGGAAGATCGAGTACACCGCGAACCCCATGGCCACGAGACCCTCGATGACGACGAGGATGCCGGCGATACGGACCGTCGACGGAATGGCGCTGCGCGAAGATTCGGTGGTCACCCGGCCAGCGTAGTGGACCCGCGAAAGACCACTTAGGCTGATGTTCCGTGCGTGCACTGCTGATCGTGAACCCCAACGCGACTACGACCACACCGGCCGGTCGCGACCGGCTCGCTCACGCTCTGGCGGGCCGGGTCGCGCTCACCGTGGCGCACACGACGCACCGCGGGCACGCCGCGGAGCTGGCTCGCTCCGCACACACCGACGGAATGGACGTGATCATCGCGCACGGCGGTGACGGCACGGTCAACGAGATCGTCAACGGGCTTCTCGGCGCACCGTCCCCGCGTGCCGCAGATCCGTCGTTGCCGATGCTCGCCGTGGTTCCTGGTGGTTCGGCGAATGTCTTCGCGCGCTCGCTGGGGATCGCAGCCGATCCGATGGAGGCCACCGAGCAGCTGCTGACGCTGCTCGCCGAGCGGTCCCGCCGCCGGATCGGGCTCGGATTCTGTGAGGGCCGCTGGTTCGTGTTCAACGCCGGCCTGGGACTCGATGCCCAGGTGTGTGAAGCCATCGACCTGTCCCGTGCCTCCGGGAAGAAGGTCACCACCGCGCGGTACGTGCGGCACGCCGTCAAACAGTTCTTCGCATCGAAGCGGGCGGACCCCGCGCTGACCCTCGAGCTTCCCGGCCGCGAACCCGTCGACGGTGTCCACTACGCATTCGTGTCGAACTCGAGTCCGTGGACCTTCCTCGCCGACCGGCCGGTACACACCAACCCCGGCACTTCGTTCGACACCGGCCTGGGTGTATTCGCAATGACCACCACTCGGGTCGCCGCGACTCTTCGGGTGGTGCGGCAGTTGCTGGCACGACGGGGTGAACCCGTGTCCCCACATCTGATTCGTGTCGACGACACACCGCGCGTCCGGGCAGTATCGACACGACCGATCGGACTTCAGGTCGACGGCGATTACTTGGGAATGCGAACGGAAGTCGTATTCGTATCCGTTCCGGACTTACTGGACGTAGTGGCTCCCGAATCAAAATCCAAGCGCACAAATCTGTGATTCGTCTTACATCGCCGCTGGCCAGGGTGTAGAAATGTACTTTGGGAACAACACAGCTTCAATGCCTGCGTGAGCTTCCCCACGGTCGTGGCCGATTCTATTGACTTCGCGCTCGTTCGTGAAAGCATTCACAAGTAACTCCGCGGAAATACTTCGCGACTCCAGCATGAACTCGACAAGACCATCATCCGGTGCGCGCAGCACCATCGAAGGAGAGTAGAAGCATGGACTGGCGCCACAAGGCCATCTGCCGCGACGAGGATCCGGAACTGTTCTTCCCTGTGGGAAACAGCGGCCCGGCGCTCGCGCAGATCGCTGATGCCAAGCTCGTGTGCAACCGCTGCCCGGTCACCACCGAGTGCCTCTCGTGGGCTCTCGAGTCGGGCCAGGACGCCGGCGTGTGGGGCGGCATGAGCGAGGACGAACGTCGCGCACTCAAGCGCCGCAACGCCCGGACCCGGGCACGCACCGCTGTGTGACACAGCTCCTGTGTGAGGCATTGCAAGTCGACGCACTGCCCGGCACCACTTCGGGTGCCGGGCTTTTGTGTGTCCGGTGACGGTGTGTCCGGTGACGCCCGGATGGCCAGGCGCCTGCGCACGCTCTCGTCAGGAAGGCCGCTTGCCCAGCGGCAGACTGAGTCTTGCCTCCGTTCCGCCGGAACTGCTCGTCTCGAGTTCGATGGAGCCTCCCAGTTCGGCCGCGACGAGAGTCCGGACGATCTGCAGGCCGAGACGGTCCGAATCCGCGAGACAGAAGCCTTCGGGCAGACCCTTGCCCTCATCGTGCACGACCACATCGAGCACACGTGCCGAACGGTGCGCCCGCACGGTCACCGTGCCGTGCGCACCCGGATCGAACGCATGCTCCACCGCGTTCTGCACGAGTTCGGTCAGCACCATCACGAGCGGGGTCGCTCGGTCTGCCGGAAACACCCCCAGGTTGCCTTCACGATGCACCCGCACCTGGCTCCCGACGGCCGATACGTCGACGACGATCGGAATCAACCGGTCGAAGACGTCGTCGAGATCGACTTCCTCATCGACCGACATCGACAGCGCCTCGTGCACCAGCGCGATCGACGTCACGCGCCGGACTGCTTCGCCGAGCGCCTGCTGCGCCTCCACATTGCCTGTGCGGCGTGCCTGCAGCCGTAGCAACGCCGCAACGGTCTGCAGGTTGTTCTTGACCCGGTGGTGGATCTCACGGATCGTCGCGTCCTTGCTCATCAGTGCGCGGTCGCGTCGCTTGACTTCGGTGACGTCGCGGATGACGACCGCCGCACCGTCGATCCGGCCCCCCGGCGTCAGGACGAGGGCACGGATCAACACCGTCGCGCCGCGCGCCTCGACCTCCATACGTTGCCCGTTGCGGCCCTCGACCGCGCCCCGCAGGTAGTCGGAGACATCACGACTCTCGAAGGGGTCGGTGACCAATGCCCGAGTCGTCTCGATCAGATCCTGCCCACGAAGATCCGAATTGAAGCCCATGCGGTGATAGGCCGACAGGGCATTCGGACTCGCGTAGACCACACAGCCTTCCCGATCGAGCCGGATGAAGCCGTCGCCGGCGCGCGGGCTCGACTTCGTGTCGGAACGTGCCTCGGCGGTCGGGAAGCTTCCTTCGCTGATCATCCGGTAGAGCGCGTCCGCGCATTCCAGATAGGCGGTTTCCAGTGCGCTCGCCGACCGTCTCGATACGCGCGCGGCGTCGCGGCTGAGGACCGCGACGATGTCGTCGCCCCATCGGACGGGTACCGCCTGCCGCATGTTGATCGCATCGCCTGAGCCCGGCTGCGCCGTGGCGATCCGCCCGGTTTCGAACGCTTCGCGGACGTACGGGTGTTCATCGTCCGAGACGACGGTGCCCACCGCGTCTTCGGGCAGCACCGTCGAGGTCGTGGTCGGGCGGCACTGGGCCACACACACGATGTCTCCGGGGTCCGCACTCACCCACAGCAGGACATCGGCGAACGACAGATCTGCAAGCAACTGCCATTCCCCCACCACCCTCTGGAGGTGGTCCACGGCCGCACCCGGCAGATCGGTATGGGTTGCGAGAAGCGCGCTGAGCGTCGACACCGTCCGAAGTTCCGTGCTCAGGAGATGACCGCGATGAGGTCACCCTGTTGGATGACGTCGCCTATGACAACGTCGACCGAGGTCACGGTGCCCGCGCTTTCGGCGAGCACCGGAATCTCCATCTTCATCGATTCCAGGATGACCAGGGTGTCTCCTTCCGCAACCACATCGCCTTCACTGACCACCACCTCGAAGACGGTGGAGACCATTTCGGCGCGCACATCCTCTGCCATCGGACACCTCGATTCGCTGCTCAGGTAGCCCGGACGGTGGACCTGCCGACAGGGCCACTCGACCGCACGTGGAACACTGTAATGAACGAGAAAGGAGATCCCACCATGGGCAAGCGAGGTCGGAAGAAGCGCAGCCGTAAGGGTAGTGCCGCAAACCACGGCAAGCGTCCCAACGCCTGACGCGTAGACAGACGTCGCGGGGGCCGGAAAGCATTGCTTC
>NZ_JBHWWZ010000057.1:0-32224 GCF_042730275.1 Rhodococcus sp. NPDC060086 | reverse complement strand
GCTCGAGCCGGCGCCCCTTCTTCGTCGTATCCGGTCTGCGCAGCTACTCGTCGCACACCTTCCACTCCTCACCCTGGAGCGCGAGGTCGAACGTGCGAGCGGTGACATCCGACGGCTCGCCCATCGTGTGAGCGGTGACCTCCGCGATCGCGGTGTTGTCGGTGATCTGCACCTTGTCGATACTCGATACGACGGGCACCGAGCCCTGCTCCACAGCCAACGCGTGAATGCTGTCGAACTCCGCGGGGTCGATCGTCGCGTAGAACTCCGCCAGGCCCCCGCACGTCGAGGTCTGCAGGGTCGCGAGGTCGCCGGCGCTCAGCGCTTCCACGAACTCGTCGATGCTCGCACGGATGTGGGACTCGGGGGAGTTGTTCTCCCGGTACTGCATGAACGCGATGACAGCGATGACGACGATCACCACCAGGGCGGCGACACCGGCGAGCACCATCCACCGGCCGCGGTTCTCCGGGGGGGACGGAGGGATCCGTGTCGGTGCCGGGGTGGGCCGGAACGGTGCAGGCTCCGAACGCGGTGGCTCGGGTACACGCGGCGCGATGCGCTGCGGCTCGGCTTTCGGGGTATGGCTGGTGACGGGGATCTGCGTCGTGGGTGCCTCGGACGGATCCGGCGTGGGTGGCTCGGGCTGAGGAGTTTTCTGCGAGTGCTCGGTTTCGGGAGGCTTGGTTACAGGGGGCTCGGCTACAGGGGGCTCGGCCTTCTTGGCGATCGGCATCGCGACCGTCTTCGCCTCGGCGGGATCCGGCTCAGCGGTTTCGCCGGTTTCTACCGAGGTGTTCGGCTCGCTGTCTTCAGGCTCCGCAGCGACCGGGTCGTCTTTCGCTGACGTTCCACCGCTTTCCTGCTCGTCGTCCGAGAGGACGTCATCCGCGGTCTCCGCCGAATCTGCAGTCTCCCGCGAATGTGCAGTCTCCGCCGATTCGGCCGGCGCTTCGGTGTCCTCCGCATCTTCGGTGTCTTCCGTGTCTTCCACGAGCGCCGAGTCCTCGACCGCGAGCTGTTCGGCTGCGGGGGTGCTGGGTTTCGCCTCCTGAGCTGCAGCGCCCTCGGCTTCGTCATCGGGAGCCGGGGTCTCCCGCGCTTCGTCCGCGGTGTTCTCCGAATCTTTCTCCGAGTTCTTCTCCGTGGTGTCGACCTCGTCGGGAGTATCGGCCGGTCCGGTATCCGCGACCTCGCCTGCTGACGATTCCGTCGAGTCTTCGGTCGGGTCTTCGTTCTTCGGGTCCGGCACTCGCTGCACCTCGTTCGGATGATGGGTGATTATGTGGGGAGCTTATCGAGGGTGGGGGTGTGAAGGGCAGAATGGGCGCCATGACCTCATTCGGTGATCTGCTCGGACCCAAGCCCACTCTGCTCCCCGGCGACGATGAAGCGGAGTCGGACCTGCTCAACCACGAGGACCCGGCGAAGGTCGCGGCCGAGCATCCGACCGCATCGATCGCATGGGCATACCTTGCGGAAGCAGCGCTCGACTCCGGCGAGACGATCGCCGCCTACGCGTACGCGCGCACCGGCTACCATCGCGGCCTCGACCAGCTGCGTCGTAACGGGTGGAAGGGCTTCGGTCCGGTGCCCTACAGCCACGAGCCCAACCGCGGTTTCCTTCGCTGCGTAGCCGTGCTCGCGCGAGCCGCGAAGACGATCGGCGAAGCGGACGAGCACGCGCGGTGCCTCGATCTGCTCGAAGATTGCGATCCCCGCGCGGCCGAGGAACTTGGCGTCGAGTAGGTCGTTACCCACCAGGGACGACTTCCGTCGGAAACTGCGGAAGTCGTCCCAGCGTCTCCGCTCGTCCGCACTGCCGATCGTGCAGTGCGCGCTCGCTGCCGGTATCGCCTGGTGGGTTGCGACGGTATGGATCGGCCATCCACAGCCGTTCTTCGCGCCGATCGCGGCGGTGGTGTCGCTCGGGTTGTCCCTGGGCGCGCGACTGCGACGGTCGGTCGAACTCGTGTGCGGCGTGACCGTCGGCATCGGTGTCGGCGACCTGATCGTGTCGCAGATCGGCAGCGGTCCGTGGCAGATCGCGTTGGTCGTGGTGATCGCCATGGGGTCGGCGGTGGCGCTCAACAGCGGGCCGATCTTCGCGATGCAGGCCGGCAACTCGGCGGTCCTGGTGGCAACCCTGATCCCTCCCGGCGGCACGGGTGGCATCGACCGGATGGTCGACGCACTCGTCGGCGGCCTGGTGGGGATCGCCGTGGTCGCGCTGATCCCCACCCACCCGGTGCGTCGTGCGAGGAAGAACGCTGCAGACATCCTCGAGACCGCGGCCGAGGTTCTGCGGAAGGTGGAGACCGGTCTCGTCGAGAACAATCCGAAACCTATCGAGGCGGCACTGCGGCAGGCTCGCGCCACACAATCGGCAATCGACTCCATGCGCAGCAACCTCCAGGGTGGCCACGAGATCAGCCGAATCTCCCCGCTCTACTGGAACAGTCGTCCGCGACTCGCACGGCTGACGGCCGCGGCCGACCCCATCGACAACGCGGTGCGCAATATCCGTGTCCTCGCGCGGCGGTCACTGACCCTGGTCCGTGACGACGAGATCCTCGACTCTCGGCTCGTCGTCATCGTCAACGAACTCGCGGATGCGCTCGAGGTGCTACGCGAGATGATGCTCGCAGAACCGGGTGAACAACCCGACGAGGCGGAGGCGGCCCGGGTGTTGCGCAGTGTTGCCAGGAAGATGAACCCGGAGCTGGTCGAGGGCGCCGGGGTCTCGGCCACGGTGGTGTTCGCGCAGATCCGGTCGCTGCTCGTCGACCTGCTCCAAACCGCAGGACTCAAACGCATTTCGGCGCTCGCGACATTGCCGCCCACCGTGGAGAAGCCGGGCTACCCGCCGGAGAAGTGATCGACCAGTCCCAGCAGGTCGAGGACGCGCCGGCCCTCGACCGTACGCATGAGCTCACTGTCGAATTCGACAGTCCACCGTTGCGGGTCGGCGCCGGATTTCGACGGGACTTCCCTGCTGTGTGTGTCAGCAACGCCGGCGTCATTGTGCACACGCCCGTGGAGCCCCACGTGGCCGCGACGTAGCGGTTGTATACATGCGCATTTGTGCATACGATGACGCGGATCTCGAAGGAGGGCCATGAGCTCGGGTCACGGACATTCGCACGGCATCGGTCACGGTCATGGGCGCACCGCAGGGCCGTCGGACCGCACCATCCGCAGGATGGGTATCTCCCTCGCCGTACTCGGTGTGTTCCTTCTCCTCGAAGCCGTAGTCGGGTTGTGGATCGGATCGCTCGCGCTGCTCGCCGACGCCGGGCACATGCTCACCGACGTCGTCGGCGTATCGATGGGCATGGTCGCGCTGATCCTCGCCCGCCGCGGCAGCGCCGCAGCTGCCCGCACTTTCGGCTGGCACCGGGCCGAAGTGCTCACCGCGATGGCCAATGCGGTCCTGTTGCTCGGCGTCGCGGCGTGGGTGATGTACGAGGCGATCAACCGGATCGGCGACACCCCCGACATCCCGGGTGCCCCGTTGATCCTCACGGCAGCGGCAGGTCTCGGAGCGAACATCGTCGTGATGTTGCTCCTGCGCGCCGATGCCAAAGGAAGTCTCGCGGTGCGCGGCGCCTACATGGAAGTGCTCGCCGACGCACTCGGCTCAGTCGGCGTTCTCGTCGCCGGCGTGCTGGTCCTGGCGTTCGGATGGAGTTTCGCCGACGTCGTCGTCGGTGTGCTGATCTCCCTGTGGGTCGTGCCGCGCGCGCTTCGGCTCGCCGCCGAATCGCTCCGCATCCTGACGCAGGCGTCGCCGAGTCACCTCGATGTCGACGCCGTCCGGGCCGATCTCGCTGCGTTGCCCGGGGTGTCCGGCGTTCACGACCTGCACGTGTGGACCCTGACCACAGGAATGGACGTGGCGACCGTGCACCTCGTCAGCGACCACGACGCGAACTGGGTGCTCGACTCGGCACGTACGACGTTGTCGTCGCACGGACTCGACCACGCGACCGTGCAGGTGGAACGGACGGTCGACGGGCGCAAGTGCGAGGAAGACGTGACGTGGTGAACCTCAGCTCAGCTTCAGAGTCCAGCGACCGCCGCGACCGCTGAATCGCGTCACGCTCAGGGGACGTACGTCGACACGCCAGAATGCTGTGACGGGTGCCCCGAGTGCACAGACCGTCGCGGCTTTGACCACCGCCGGATGCGCGACCACCCCGATGCGCTCGGGTGACTCGTCGACCGTGTCCAGCCACGCCCCCACACGCGTGATCAGGTGGGCGATCGATTCGCCGCCGTGCGGTGCTGCGTCGGGATCGGACAGCCACGCCGCAAGTTCGAGTTCCGGGATGCTGTCCATCGGTACACCGGACCAGTTCGCGTAGTCGAGGTCGCGCAGAGCCGGTTCGACAGTCGCCGGCCAGTCGAGAGCTGCTGCGGTGTCGACGGCGCGGATCTCGGGTGCCGTGAACGCGCGATCGACCACCGGTGGCGCGACACGTTCGAGCTCACGTCGTCCGCGCTCGGAGATCGGATCGTCGGCCGGGAATCGCACACGCTGCTGCGCGTGGGTGGAGGCGTGGGAGGTCAGGAACAGGCGGGTCACGGGCACAGTGTCCACCTCCCGGTGCCGCCTTCTCCGTTTGACATCGACTTACCCGTGGTGCCAAAGTTCGTCGGTAAGCATGTGCCGAGGTGCAGGGAATCCGGTGAGAATCCGGAACGGTCGCGCCACTGTAGACCGGAGATCGCAGATTTCCGGAAGTCAGAACACTCCCACGGCACGTGGCCTTTCGGATGGGACGCGTAATCCCAGGAGGTTGTCATGGCGGTAGTCCATACACCCGACGACTCACTCGGCTCGGCTGATTCACTCGGCTCGGCCGGGCTCGCTGTAGCGCTGGCCGCGACGGTGATCCTCGCCTTTGTCGTGCTCTATCTGGTCGGATTCGACCAGGGTGCGATTTCTCGTACGGGCATGTTCATGCACGAACTGATGCACGACGGCCGGCACCTCCTGGGCCTCCCGTGTCACTGAGCGATACTCGGCCGACGTCGCCGGGCGGACAGGCGATCCTGTCCGGAAGTTTTGTCCAGTTGTTGCTACGTGGCCTCCTCGCCGGCCTGCTCGCGGGTCTGCTGGCCGGTGCGGTGGCATTCGTCGTCGGCGAACCTCACATCGAGGCAGCCATTGCGATCGAAGAAGCCGCAGGTGAAGCGGCCGACCATGACCACGGTGGCGCCGCAGTCGTCGAGGAGGACGCGCACAGTCACAGCCACGGCGGCGACGCCGAGGTGAGTCGCACCGGCCAGAAGGCCGGACTGTTTCTCGCGACCAGCCTGGCAGGCCTCGCGCTCGGTGCGCTGTACGCGTCGGTGCTGCACTTCACCCGCCGCTACACCGACATGCCCGGCCGGAAGCTGGCGCTGACCGGTGCGGGTGCCGCGTGGCTGGCGATCGAAGCGGTTCCGTTCTTCAAGTACCCGGCGAACCCACCGGCGGTGGGCGATCCCGACACCATCAACGAGCGCACGTTGTGGTGGTTCGCCGCAGTCGTGCTCGGCCTTGTCGCCATCGCGGTGGCGGTCGCGGTCGCGAAGGCCCTCGCGAACCAGGATCTGCACACCGTCCGCATTGTCGGACCGCTGATCGCGTTCCTCGTAGTGGTGGGTGTGGGTTACCTCGTCATGCCGACCATCGACGAAGTGAGTGACGATTTCCCGGCAAGCCTGTTGTGGCAGTTCCGGGTTGCCTCGTTCACCGTGCAGGTCACCTTGTGGGCGGCACTCGGATTCATCTTCGCGCTTCTCACCGAACGTGCGTCGCGCGTTCGGGCCCGCGCGTTCGGGTCGTAGCCTGACGTCATGGGAACTGGGATTCTGGTTGCCGGAACTACCTCGGACGCAGGTAAGTCCGTCGTCGTTACCGGTATCTGCCGGGCATTGTCGCGGCGGGGCCTGACTGTCGCGCCGTTCAAGGCGCAGAACATGTCGAACAACTCGATGGTCGCGGTCGATGCCGCGACCGGCGACGGGGTGGAGATCGGGCGCGCCCAGTGGATCCAGTCCGTCGCCGCACGTGCGGTACCGGAATCCGCGATGAACCCGGTGCTGCTCAAGCCGGGCAGTGATCGGCGCAGCCACGTCGTGGTGCGTGGTCGTCCTGCCGGAACTCTCGAGGCGGGAGAATTCGCGGGCGGGAGGAAGCATCTCGCGGAGGCGGCGTTCGCCGCATTCGACGATCTGCGCAGCCGTTTCGACGTCGTGGTGTGCGAAGGCGCAGGAAGTGCCGCCGAGATCAACTTGCGCGCACACGATTACGTCAACATGGGGCTCGCTCAGTACGGCGGCATGCCGACGATCGTCGTCGGTGACATCGACCGCGGCGGCGTGTTCGCATCGATGTACGGAACGTTGGCCTTGCTCGATGCCGCTGATCAGCAGTTGATCCGAGGGTTCGTGATCAACAAGTTCCGCGGCGATGTGGGTTTGCTGACACCGGGCGTCGATTCGCTCTGCGAGCTCACCGGACGTCCCGTACTCGGCGTCCTGCCCTGGCAACGCGACCTGTGGCTCGACTCCGAGGATTCCCTTGCTCTCACATCGCGACCCGCACACGACGGCGACGGTGCCCTCACGATCGCGGTGGTGATGGTGCCGCGCGTCAGTAACTTCACCGACGTCGACGCGCTCTGCCTCGAACCCGATGTGCGGGTCCGTTTCGTCGACGATCCGCGCGCACTTGCGGATGCCGACGTCGTGATCCTGCCGGGCACCCGCGCCACACTTGCCGACCTCGAGTGGCTGCGGTCGCGCGGTCTCGACACCGCCATCATCGATCACGCCCGTGCGGGCGGCGCCGTGTTGGGGATCTGCGGCGGATTCCAGATGCTCGGACGCGAGATCAACGACTCGCACGGAGTCGAGGGGCACCCCGGGGCGTCAGCGCACGGGCTCGGGTTGCTCGACGTCCGAACAGAATTCGGAACCGACAAAGTCCTACGGCTGCCTTCCGGAGCCGCGCTGGGTGCGTCTGCATCCGGCTACGAGATCCATCACGGACGCGTGGAAGTCGGCCACGCCGACGAGTTTCTCGGTGGTGCGCGCAGCGGCAACGTCTTCGGGACGATGTGGCACGGCAGCCTCGAACGAGACGAACTCCGTGGTGCGTGGCTGCGCGAGGTCGCTGCGGCGGCGGGACGTGAGATCTGTACGGGAACGGTGAGTTTCGCGTCGGCGCGTGACGAACGGATCGAGCTTCTCGCCGACATGATCGACGAGCATCTCGACGTCGATGCACTGCTCTCGATGTTGACGGACGCACCGGTGCTGCCCACCCTGTCGGGAACGCTGCGATGACGGTGCTCGTCCTCGGGGGTACGGGGGAAGCGCGGGCGCTCGCAGGTGCCCTGCACGACAGGGGAGTGGATTTCGTGTCGTCGCTCGCGGGCCGTGTCCGGAATCCGCGACTACCGGTGGGGCCGGTCCGCATCGGCGGTTTCGGAGGCGTTGACGGGCTCGCGAACTATCTGCGCGACAACGGCATTGATGCTGTCGTAGACGCGACACACCCGTTTGCCGCGGGGATCAGTGCCAACGCGGCAGCAGCATGTGCGCATGCGAACGTCCCGCTCCTGCGGTTGCAACGCCCTGGGTGGGCGGACGACGGCTCCTGGGTCTGGGTCGACGGCCACGACGCCGCTGCTACCGCAGCCGCGACCGGCGAGGGCATCTTTCTCAGTACCGGACGTCAGACACTGGACCGCTTCGTCGGCCCACTCGGTGGGCATCGGGTGACGGTGCGGGTCGTCGAACCACTCGACGACGAGGTTCCTGCGTCCTGGACGGTGGTGCAGGCCCGCGGGCCCTACACCGTCGAAGGTGAGCGCAAGCTGATGCGGGACAACGGGATCGACACCCTCGTCACGAAGGACTCGGGTGGGGAACTCACCCGGGCGAAGCTTGCTGCCGCCGGTGAACTCGGGGTGCGGGTCATCGTGGTGCGTCGCCCTGCAGCACCTGCCGGAGTCGCACTGGTGGCGTCGGTCGACGAGGCCGTCGCCTGGGTACTCAGATCTGTGGCCCCTCCGATCTGAGGTCGTCGACCTTCTTCATCGCCTCCCGCAGTTCGGTGAGCCATTCGTCGGTGTGTTGTCCGGCGAGTCGCACCGTCCACTTGAGCGCGTCGGAGCGTGATCGGGCTACTCCGGCGTCGACGAGAGTGTCGAGGACCTTGCGTTCGGGTTGACGCAGTCGCGTCATGACAGGCACCGCGAGATGGGTGAACAGGACGTCGTGGCCGCCGAGCGTGACACCCCACGCGACTTTGCGGCCGTATCGGGCCTCGGCCTCGTCGGCGATGCGCATCCGTTCGGGGCGGGTGCTTTCCCGGAACCGGGAGATGCGTCCTTCGACGGCTGCGTCGGAGGTGTCGTCGGGTGTGGGAAGTTCGCCGGTCACGATGATTTCTTCGCGGTCGACCTCCACCGTGGCAGGCCCGGTGAACCAGTCGTCGGGTAGGCGGCCGGAGAACCATTCCTCGGCGTCGCCGGCATCGGGCACATCCGCCTGTTGCCAGCCCCCGGGGCGACCGAAGCCGTGTGAGTGCATACGTGGATTTCGCATGATCGTCCTCCTCGGACGGATCGACGTGCAGTTTTGCACTGATTACAGTGTTGCACTCAAGCGTGATCTACGCCACAACCGGCCGGGTGTTTCCCCCCGTCGAGAGATCGAGTGTGCACTTCGTGATTCCGCCACCTGGACTTTCTCAGGTAGTGGGCACAACAACTGCACACTCGATTCCCGAGACCCGCAGGCGATGAGCGCGGCCACTGCCAGCGCGCCCAGCCCCACCCGGGACGCGAGCCGCGCGGTGGGACCGATGTCTTCGGGCTTCGGTGCCGGTCCGTCGCCGAGTGTGCCGCGGTCTTCGGTGCCGCCGTCGTAGACGTTGACACCACCGAGTTGCACACCGAGAGCGCCCGCGAACGACGCCTCCACCGGCCCGGCGTTGGGACTCGGATGCTTGTGCGCGTCGCGTCGCCACGCACGCATCGCAGCCCGCGGCCGGGGCCCCAGGCCGACGGCGAGCAGCGCGGACAACCGCGCGGGCGCCAGATTGAGTAGATCGTCGAACCGTGCCGACGCCCATCCGAACTTCTCGAGATGTGGAGTGCGATGACCGACGCGGGCGTCGAGAGTGTTCGCGGCGCGGTAGCCGAGGAGCCCGGCCGGGCCGAGCAGTGCACCCCAGAGGAGCGGCGCCACAACGGCGTCCGACGTGTTCTCGGCAACCGACTCGATGGTGGCGCGGGCAATACCGTTCGCGTCGAGTCTGGACGGATCGCGCCCCACCAGATGCGTCACCTGCACCCGCGCGGCCGCGAGATCACCGTCGCGCAGCTGGGCGTCGAGGGTCCGTGCTTCGCGGCTCAAGGAGCGGCCCCCGAGCACCACCCAGGTTGCGCCGGCGGTGACGGCGGTGCGCAGCCAAGGCCGCGATCGGGTGGCACGGTCGGCAGCGCCGCCGAGTGCAACCGCCGATCCGACGAGCACCGACGTGAACACCACACCTGCGGCGCGGTTGTCGGAGTGGAGGGCCTTCTCGGTGGCGCGTGCGAGCCGGCCGAATCCGCTCACCGGATGCCAGCGACGTGGATCGCCGAACACCTGATCGGCTGCGTATCCGAGCACCAGGCCCGCGGCTCGTGACGGGACGCTCACAAGATCGACCGCCATGCGTCGACCAGGGCTGCGGTCGTGGCACGATCGCGGACGGCGATCCGCACCCACTCGTCGCCGAGCCCGGGGAACGTGTCGCCGCGGCGTAGCGCGAATCCCTTCGAACGCAATTCTTCCCGTGTCCCCACCGCAACCCGGACGAGAACGAATGGAGCGGCGGGGTCTCCCGCGACCTCCAGCCCGAGACCTATCAGCGCTTCCACGAGCGCGGCTCGGTCGGTCACGATCTCGTCGGCGAGCACGGTTGCCTCGTCGATGGCTTGCGGTGCGGCGCATGCGATCATCGCTGCCGCAGCGGGCGTCGACACCGACCACGGCGGTTGTTGCGCCGCGAGATCGGCGAGCACCGCGGGGTCACCGACGACGTATCCCGCGCGCACCCCGGGGATCGCCCACGTCTTCGTCAACGACCGCACCGTGATCAGACCGGGGATGCTCTCGTTCGACAGCGATTCCGTTTCGCCCGGCACCGCATCCATGAACGCCTCGTCGATCACCACGACACGGCCCGGACGCACCAGCGACCGCAGCGTCGAAGCCGGGTGCAGCACCGACGTGGGATTGGTGGGATTGCCGACGATCACGAGATCCGCGCCGCCCGGCACCGCGTCGGCATCCAGTCGGAACCCCTCGTCGGCGCGCAGCAACACGCGCCGCACCTCGTGACCGGCAGCGAGCAGGGCCGCCTCGGGTTCGGTGAACTGCGGATGCACCACCACCGGCATCCGCCAGGGTCGCGCCCGCGCGATCAACGTGAACGCTTCGGCGCCTCCCGCGGTGGGTAGTATCTGCTCGATGCTGCGCCGGTGCCGCCGTGCGAGTGCGGCGCGAGCGGCACCGGAGTCGGGATAGCGGTCGAGAGAATCGAGCGAGGATCGCAACGCGTCGTCGAGCCACCGCGGCCGCGACCTCCGCGACACGTTCACCGCGAGGTCGACGAGACCGTCGGTGGCGTCGCGGTCGCCGTGATGATGCAGGTCCACCCCCGCGACACGGGGCTTCCGAGGTGGTGCGGCCACCGGAGTGGCTGCGCGAGCAGCAGCGACGAAACGCTCCGCGAGTTGCGGATGCCCCGCCCAATGCGTGTGCAGATACGACGCGTGCAGCGTCGCGGTCGCGAAGCCGTCCGGACGTCCGTTCAGCAGCCAGGCGGGGGAGGAGCCGGGTTCGACGGTGGTGCGGTGGAATTCGTGACCCGTCACCCGGGTTCCGGCAGGACCGAGCAGACCGTCGGCGGGCGCGATCGCGGTGCGGTAGCCGAGTGTCAGCCGCGGCGTCATATGTGCGGAGACGTCCAGCGCTGCAACCATGTCCGTGCCATCGACGTCGCGACACAGGTACAGCAGGCCTGCACATTCGGCGACGGTGGGTACCCCACCTGCGATGGCAACGCGAAGGTGTTCGCGCAAGGGCGCATTGGCGGAGATGTCCGCGGCATGCACCTCGGGGAATCCGCCACCGAGATAGATACCGGCGGTGTCGTCGGGTAGGGCCTCGTCGCGCAACGGGTCGAAGGTGACCGTCCGGCATCCGGCTGCGCGCAAGATCTCCTCGGTCTCGGTGTAGCGGAACGTGAATGCGCGCCCGCCTGCCACAGCAATCACGGGACCGTCGGCGCCGGTGAAGGGAGGCTCCCACGGTGTATCGGGAAGATCGGATGCGGAATGCGCGATCCGGAGGACCTCGCCGAGATCGATGTGTTCGGAGATCTGCGCGGCGAGACGGTCGAGCTGCCCGGCGGCCTCGACACGTTCCTGAGCGGGTACGAGTCCCAGATGCCGCGACGGCGCCGAGATCCCGTCGTCGCGCTGTAGTACACCGAGGACGGGGATGCCGGTGGACTCGAGCGCGGCGATGACCTCGTCCGAGTGCCGCGTCGACCCCGCCTTGTTCAGAACGACACCGGCGAGGCGGACACCCCGGTCGTACGACGCCATGCCGTGAACGATTGCGGCAATCGACCGCGACGCGTGCGAGATATCGACGACGAGAATCACCGGCGCGCCCAGCAAGCCGGCGACGTGGGCAGTGGACGCATATCCGTCCGTGCCGAGCATCCCGTCGTACAGTCCCATGACGCCTTCGACTACCGCGACGTCGGCGCCGTCCGCGCCGTGCAGAAACAGCGGTGCAACCAGGTCGTCGCCGACGAGGTGCGGATCGAGGTTGCGTCCGGGGCGGCCTGTCGCGAGTGCGTGATACCCGGGGTCGATGTAATCAGGGCCGATCTTGTGCCCCGACACGATGTGCCCGGCGCGACGCAAGGCAGCCATGAGACCTGTTGCCACGGTAGTCTTTCCGTGTCCGGACGCCGGTGCGGCAACGACGAAGCGCGGAATGGCTACCACGCTGCACCCTCTACCATGCTGCATCCTCTACCATTCGATGCCCCTCTGGCCCTTCTGCCCCGCATCCATCGGATGCTTGATCTTCGTCATCTCGGTCACCAGATCGGCGACCTCGATCAGCTTGGGGTCGGCGCGGCGCCCGGTGATCATCACGTGTTGGTGCCCGGTCCGCGACGTCAACGTCTGCACGACCTCGTCGACGTCGATCCAACCCCACTTGATGGGATACGTGAACTCGTCGAGGACGTACAGGCCGTGTTGCTCGGCGGCGAGGCGTCGCTGGATCTCACGCCACCCCGCGAGCGCGTCGGCGGCGTGGTCCTCGTCGCTGCCTTCTTTGCGCGACCACGACCAGCCCGAGCCCATCTTGTGCCACTCGATGGCGCCGCCCGTGCCGCGCTCGTCGTGCAGCTCACCGAGGGTTTCGAACGCCGTCTGCTCACCGAGCCGCCACTTCGCGGACTTGACGAACTGGAACACCGCGACCGACCAGCCCTGATTCCAGCCGCGCAACGCCAACCCGAACGCGGCGGTGGATTTGCCCTTGCCGTCGCCCGTGTTGACCATCAGCAGCGGCCGGTTGCGGCGCTGGCGGGTGGTGAGCCCGTCGTTCGGTACGACCTCGGGTTGTCCCTTCGGCATCAGGCTGCCCTTCCACGCACGATCGAGGTGAGGGCATCGGCATGAACCTCGCCCACCTGCACATATTCGGCGCCGAGCCGGTCGGCGAGCTGCGCCGCGAGCCCCATCCGGAAGCGACCGGTCTCGGAGTCGACGACCACCGCCGCGACTCCCTGGGCAGCGAGGACGTCGGCGGCTTGGAGCGAGCGGGCGACCGCGTCGGCACCCGAGGTCGCGCGCCCGTCGGTGACGACGACGAGCAGCGCCCGCCGATCCGGGTCGCGCAACCGATGCCGGCGGAGGGTCTCGGCGGCCTCGGCCAGGCCCTCCGCGAGGGGAGTGCGGCCACCGGCGGGAAGCTCCCGTAGGCGCGCCGCCGCGATGTCGACCGAGTTCGTCGGGGGCAGTACGAGGGTCGCGTCGTCGCCGCGGAAAGTTACGAGACCGACCGTGTCGCGACGTCGGTACGCGTCGAGCAGCAGCGAAAGGATCGCGGTCTTGACCTGCGTCATCCGCTGCTTCGCTGCCATCGAACCGGACGCGTCGACGCACAGCAGCACGAGGTTCGCTTCCCGCCCTTCGACGACCTTGCGTCGCACCTGCCACCCGTCCGAACCGAGGGCGCTGGCGCGGATGGTGGCGGGCAGGTGGACGGGGCCGCTGTCGCCCGCACGATCGCCGACGGTGCGCCCGATGGTGGTTGCCGCCTTCGACCGGCGACCCGCGACACCACGCCCGGTGCGGTCGACGGAGAACAGTCGTGTCCGGTACGGATCGGCCGGCGCATCCACCGAGGTCGGGGCGCTGCCACTCGAGCCGGACGCTGAGTCTGCCGGGGAGTCTTCCGGGTCGGGCGCGCCGCCACCGTCGGGGTCGTCGTCGGGATCGAGGTCGGGATCAGGCTGCGAATCGGGACGATTCAGCAATTCGTCGAGCAGATCATCATCGGTATCGGGATTGTCGAACGGGTTGCGGCGCCGCCGATGCGGCAACGCGAGTTTCGCGGCCACGGCCACGTCCTCGCGGGTCACCTCGTCACGACCGGCCCACGCCGCATGTGCGACCGCGGTCTTGGCGGTGACGAGATCGGCGCGCATGCCGTCGACGTCGAACGCCGCGCAGATCTCGGCGATCGACACCAGGGCAGCGTCGCTCAGGCGCACCGCCGACACGCGGTCGCGCGCTGCAGCGATCCGCCGGGACAACTCGGCCTCGGCCTGCGCCCACTGCGCGACGAACGATTCAGGATCCGCGTCGAATGCCATTCGGCGACGCACGATCTCGACGCGCAACTGCGGGTCGCGTGGAGCCGCGACGTCGACGGCGAGACCGAACCGGTCGAGAAGTTGCGGGCGAAGCTCGCCTTCCTCCGGGTTCATGGTGCCCACCAGGACGAACGAGGCGGCGTGGCCGACGGACACCCCGTCGCGCTCCACCGTGGACCGACCCATGGCGGCAGCGTCGAGCAGCAGATCCACCAGGTGGTCGTGCAGCAGATTCACCTCGTCCACGTACAGGACTCCGCGATGAGCGAGGGCGAGCAGACCGGGTTCGTATTCGGCAGTTCGGGCAGACAGGGCCTTGCCCAGATGCAGCGACCCGGTGACCCGGTCTTCGCTCGCGCCGACGGGGAACTCCACGAGCCGTGCCGGCCGGAGGTGCGACTGCGCGTCGACCGGATGAGGGCCGTCGGGGCAGTGCGGGTCGGGGAAGGACGGGTCGCACGCGAACCGGCAGGCCTCGACCTCCGCGACCTGCGGCAACAGTGCTGCTTGCGCGCGAACCATGGTCGATTTGGCGGTGCCCTTCTCGCCGCGCACCAGCACTCCGCCGATCGACGGCGACACCGCGCACAACGTCAGGGCCAGCGACAGGTCGTCGGAACCGACGACCGCGCTGAACGGATACACGAGCATTCCAACCTCCACAGGCTCCCGCTGGGATGTCCACTTCGGCAACTGTTCGAAGGCCGGTATTCGGACTTCCCGGTCGAGCGTCGTGCGATCACCTTCCCGGACCTGACGGTCCAGTGGTTGCGCTCACGCGCATGATCGACGACTCCCGGGTCACCGCAGCGGGCCTGCGCCGGATTCTCACCGGCTTCCCGATTATCCCTGTGAAGGGCACCTTCGAGTGTCTTGCCGCGGACGAGTCTAGCCACACGTCCTGAGTTAGGGTTCACGGCCATGGGTTCACGGATCACGGTCGTCGGTATCGGCGCCGACGGGTGGAGCAGTGTGTCGGCGATCGGCCGGGAGCGCGTGCTCGCTGCCGGCACGCTCCTCGGCGGCGCACGACACCTCTCGATGATCCCGCCGACCGACGCGGTCCGCGAGCCGTGGCCGTCCCCGCTGCTGAGCGGTCTCGACGACCTGCTGGCCCGGCATACCGGGATGGTCGTGGCACTCGCGTCCGGCGACCCGCTGACCTCGGGTATCGGCTCGACCCTCATCCGCAGGCTCGGCCGCGACGCCGTCGAGGTGATCCCCACGGTGTCATCGGTGACTCTCGCCAGAGCCCGCATGGGGTGGGCCGCCGAGGAATGCGACACGGTCACCCTCGTCGGACGCGACGTCGACGCCCTGCGCCGTTATCTGACGCGCGGCCGACGCCTGATCGTGCTGACCTCGACGTCGTCGAGCCTCGGCGAGATCGCGCGGCTGCTCGTGGAGGAGGGGTTCGCGGATGCCGCAGTGACGGTGCTCGCTGACCTGGGCGGTGAAGAGAATCGAATCGACGGCACAGCAATCACTTTCGTGGGCTCTCTCGCCCCGGAACTCAGTCTCCTGTGCATCGAGTGCGTCGGGGCGGAAGGGCTGTCCACGGCCCCCGGACTCCCGGACGAGTGCTTCGAGAACGACGGTCAGCTCAGTAAGCGCCCGATCCGGGCAGCCGCGGTATGCGCACTCGCGCCGCGGCCGGGAGAACTGCTGTGGGACGTGGGTGCCGGTGCCGGATCCGTCGGCATCGAGTGGGCCCGAACGGATCCGCGCTGCCGCACCATCGCGATCGAGAAGGACCCGACTCGCGCCGACGCGATCGCGCGCAACGCGGCCAGGCTCGGTGTGCCGTCGCTGACGATCGTGAGAGGTGGTGCACCCGAGTCGCTCTCCGAACTGGATACCCCCGACGCGATCTTCGTCGGAGGTGGTGGGAGTCGGGACGGTGTGCTGGACACCTGCTGGGAGGCACTGCGACCGGGTGGTCGCCTCGTCGTGCATTCGGTGACCCTCGAGACCGAGGCCGTGCTCGTGCAGTGGTGGAAGAAATATGGAGGCGAGCTGTCGCGGTTGTCCGTCGAACAGGCCTCATCGATAGGAACATTCACCGGCTGGCAGTCGCTGCGACCGGTGGTGCAATGGAATGTCGTGAAAGGCGAAAAATGACAGTACATTTCGTGGGATCAGGCCCAGGCGCTGTAGATTTGTTGACGCTGCGCGCCGTCGGCCTGCTCCGCGCCGCTCCGGTCGTGCTGTACGCGGGTACCTATCTCGACGCCGAGATCCTCGCGCACTGCAACGACGACGCCGAACTCATCGACACCCAGCATCTCGACCTCGATCGGATCACCGCGCACCTCGTCGACGCCGACCGTCGCGGACTCGACGCGGTGCGATTGTGCTCCGGCGACCCGTCGCTGTACTCGGCGCTGACCGAGCAGACCCGGCGCCTCGACGCCGAGGGCGTGGCCTGGGACGTCACGCCGGGTGTCCCGGCCTACGCCGCTGCCGCGGCGACCCTCGGCACCGAACTGACCGTGCCGGAACTCGTGCAAACGGTCGTGCTCACCCGTACGCAGGCGAGGTCGACGTCGATGCCCGACACCGAGGCGCTCACTCGGGTGGCGGGGCTGAAGGCGAGCCTGGTGCTGCATCTGGCGATCACCCGGATACGCGTGCTCGCAGCCGAACTCGCCGAGACCTACGGTCCGGACTGTCCGGCGGCGGTGGTGGCATTCGCGTCGCGCCCGAATCAGATCGTGCTGCGCGGCACGCTCGCCGACATCGCAGACCAGGTCGAGGCTGCGAAGTTGAAGCACACCGCGGTGATCCTCGTCGGGCGTGCCCTCGGTGTCCGGGACACACCCGACGTGGCGTGCTCACATCTCTACGATCCGGCGCGCGACCGGTCTATTTGAGCATCGCGCCGGCGTCGACCGGCAGCGAGACGCCGGTGATGAAGCGCGATTCGTCGGACGCGAGGAACAGCACCGCGTTGCTGATGTCGATCGCGTCGACCCACGGGGTCGGCAGCACATGCATCATCTGCGACAGCGGAGCGAAATCGTCCTTCGTCGGGTGCTCGAGATCGGGACGGAACATCTTGAACGTCGGCTCGTTGAGAAGCATCGGGGTACTCACCTGCGTCGGGCAGATGGCGTTGACGCGGATGCTCTCCTCGCCGAGCTCCATCGCCAGAGTGCGCATGATGCCGATCATGCCGTGCTTGGCGGAGACATAGTGCCCGACACTGGGCAGTGCCCGCAGGCCACCGACCGAGCTGGTGAGGATGACCGAACCACCGTTGCCTGCTTCACGCATGTGCGGCACCGCGACGCGGGTCGTGATCCACACACCGGTGAGGTTGACGTCGATCATGTCGCGCCAGCCTTTCTCGTCGAGCGCATCGAGGCGATCGCCCGAGCTCGCGAGTCCCGCATTGGCGCAGATGATGTCCAGGCGCCCGAACTGCGCGACACCGTCGTCGACGATGGCCTGCATCGCGGCCATGTCGCGGACGTCGGCCTGAGCGGCGTAGATCTTGCCGCCCGCCTTCTCGACCAGCGACACGGTCTCCTCGAGATCTTCGGGCGTCGACATCGGGATCGGCACCCCGTCGAGCTGCTTGCAGACGTCGACCGCGATGATGTTGGCGCCTTCTTCGGCCAATCTCACTGCGTGACTGCGCCCTTGGCCACGTGCTGCGCCCGTGATGAAGGCGACCTTCCCCTCGACCCGTCCCGTCATGTCATTCCCCTGTGCTCGTGGTGGACGCGGCAGACTTCACTGCCGCGATGATTCCCTGATACCCGGTGCATCGACAGATGTTTCCGGACAGTGCTTCCCGGATCTCACTGTCGGTCGGCGACGGGTTCTCCTCCAGAAATGCCGTCGCCGATATGATGAACCCGGGTGTGCAGAAACCGCATTGCAGACCGTGATGGTCACGGAATGCGGCCTGGACCGGCGAGAGCGTCCCGTCGTCGGACGCCATAGCTTCGATGGTGGTGACCTCGGCGCCGTCGGCCTGGACCGCGAAGACGAGGCAGGCACGCACCGCCTCCCCGTCGAGCAGGACCGTGCACGCACCGCACACGCCGTGTTCGCAGCCGAGATGCGTTCCGGTGAGGCCGCAGTCGACCCGGAGGTAGTCGGCGAGAGTCAAACGCGGCGGCACCGAGTGGCGACGCGAACTCCCGTTGACACGAACTTCGATGTCTACATTGGTCATGCGGAACCCTCCTGAGTGGTTGCCTCGTCCACCGCACGACGCCACGCACGTGCTGCGATCGTCGCTCCCACCCGACGGCGGTAGGCAGCGGGGCCGTGCAGGTCGTCCGAGACCGTGTCGAGGGAGTCCAGTGCGCTCCGCCCGACCTCGTCGGCCTCGATCTCGCGGATGTTCCGTCCGAGGAGTTCCGACTCGACCGCGGTGGCGCGGACGGGTGTCGGAGCCACACCGAACAGCGTGATCGCGCAACGGTCGAGTGTCGACGCCGCGTCGAGGCGGATCGCGATCGCTGCCCCGGCGAGTGCGAAGTCGCCGGTACGGCGGGCGAATTCCTCGATCGCGAAACCACACCGGCCGGTCCACGTCGGAAAGTTCACGCCGGTGAGCAGTTCGTCGGCTTCGAGATCGGTGGTCCACATGCCGGTGAAGAACTCCGAGGCCGGAATGGTGCGCCGGCCCCGGGGCGACAGTGCCTCGATGTCGGCGTCGAGTGCCAGTGCGACCGCAGGGTATTCGGCTGCGCCGTCGCCGTGGGCGATCGAGCCTCCCAGGGTGCCGCGGTTGCGGATCTGGAAGTGGCCGATCAACGGTGTCGCGCGGGCCAGCAGCGGAACTGCGGTCGCGAGCTCGGCGGAGCGCCCGACCGTCGAGTGCGTCGTGCCCGCACCGATCCACACCGCGTCGCCGCGCTGTTCGATGCCGCGTAGCTCTGCGGGTTTGCGCAGGTCCACAAGGTGATCGAACACGGCGAGACGCAGGTTGAGCATCGGCATCAGGCTCTGTCCGCCCGCGATGAACTTGGCTTCGTCGCCCAGCTCGGCGATCAGCGCGACCGCATCGGCTGCGGTGTCGGGTGCGTGATAATCGAACGCCGAGGGTTTCATGCCTTCACCGCCTGCACTTCGTCGAGCATCTTGATGATCGTGGCGGGGGACAAGGGCAAGCTGCTCACTTCCACTCCGAAGGGTGCCAAGGCGTCGGCAACGGCGTTGACCACGGCGGGGGACGCTCCGATCGCGCCGCCTTCACCGACGCCCTTGTATCCGCCGGGCCCGGCGCTGGGCGACTCGACGTGCCCGATCTCGATGTCGGGGACGGTGTCGGTAGTGGGGAGCAGGTAGTCCATGAACGTCGTGGTCACGGGGTTGCCGTCGTCGTCGTATGACAGGTGCTCGTACAGTGCGCCGCCGATTCCCTGGACGGTGCCACCGTAGATCTGGCCCTCGACGATGTCGGGGTTGATCATCGGACCGCAGTCCTCCCCGACGATGAAGCGGAGGATCTTCACGGCCCCGGTCTCGATGTCGACCTCGCACGTGCAGACGTGGGTGGCGTTGGCCCACAACATCATGGACGGGGAGTGGTAGCGGCCGCTGGATTCGAGTCCCGGAGGTACCCCGGCCGGCAGAGTCTCGGCCTGGAAGTAGGAGATCTCGGCGATCTCTTTCAGGGTGACTCCGACGCTCGGGACGCCACGGACCGTCGCGCGACTGCCGACGAACTCGATGTCCTCGACCGCGGCTTCGAGCTTGTGCGCGGCGATGGCGAGGATCCGGTCGCGTAGCACCGACGCGGTCTCCCGGACGGCCCCCGCGATCATCGACCCGGAGCGGCTACCGCCGGTTCCGGCGCCGAACGGGGTGATCGCGGTGTCGCCCTGGATGGTGTGGACATCGGAGATGTCGACCCCGAGGGCATCGGCCGTGAGCTGAACGGTGGACGTCTCGAGACTGTTGCCCGTGGACCCACCCGCAACGTAGACGTTCACCTTGCCGGACGGTTCGATGCGGATCGTGGCGCCCTCCGTGGAATGGAACGGTGTCGCTCCCGTGGTCGGTTCGATGTAGGTGCATGTACCGACCCCGATGTAGCGACCTTCGGCGCGGGCGCGCTCCTGCTCCTGCCGGAACGCGTCGTAGTCGAGAATCGACAGGGCGTGCTCGAAGGTCTCGAGGGGCGTCGAGTCGTTGTACGGCATGCCCAGCGGGTTGGCGAGCGGCAGGTCTGAGGCGCTGAGCATGTTGCGTCGCCGGAGTTCGACGGGGTCGATGTCCATCTGACGTGCCGCGACGTCGAGCAGCATCTCGCGCGCCAGGGATTCGAACTGCCACGGCCCGCGATACGCGACTCGGCCGACGGTGTTCGTGTACGTCAGCTTCATCGAGAACGCAGCGGCGGGCACTCGATAAGGTCCGGGGAACAGCATCCCGACAACCGCCCCGGACGTCACCGGGGAGGGAATCGGGTAGGCGCCCACGTTCTGGACGTGGTCGATCGAGGCGCCGAGCAGCTTGCCGTCGGCGTCGAACGCGAAACGCGCGTCGCCGCACTCCTGGCGGGCCATGCCTGCCGACATCATGTGTTCCTGCCGGTCCTCGATCCATTTCACCGCGGCCGGGAGTTTCCTGGCGGCGAGCAGCACGGCGATGTCCTCGCGTTGCGGAACGACCTTCTGGCCGAATCCGCCGCCGGTGTCGCGCATGATCACCCGGACGCTGTGCTCGTCGAGCCCGAGGAGCCGGGCAGTGAAGCCTCGGACCTCGTGCGGGGATTGGGTGGAGGCCCAGACGGTCATCTCGCCGGCCGACCATTCGGCGACGAGGCCGCGCGTCTCCATCGGGACGGCGATGTAGGCCTGTTGGTGGATCGTTCGGGTCACCACGTGGGCGGCGGCGTCGAACGTCTTCGCCAGCTCGTCCGGGAGTGGGCCGCCCATGGCCGCGGCGATATTCGCCGGGTGGGCGGCGTGGACCAGGTCGTCGGACCGATCCGCGGTGGTGTAGTCGACGACCGGTGTCAGCGGGTCGTAATCGACGGCGACGAGTTCGACGGCGTCCTCCGCGATGTACCGGTCGTCGGCCACGACCAGCGCGACGGGATCGCCGACGAACCGCACTTCGTCCTCGGCAAGTGGGGGCCAGTTCAGGCTCGGCATGTACGGGCCGTCGAGCGCGTAGGTCTGCTCGTGGATTCCGGGTGCGAGATCGGCGGCGACGTACACCGCATGGACCCCGTCGAGAGCGAGGGCCTCGGAGACGTCGATGTCGACGATCCGGGCGCGTGCGAACGGGCTGCGCACGAAGCATGCGTGGAGCATGCCGGGACGTGTCACGTCGTCGACGAACATGCCTGCGCCGGTCAGGAGTCGGGGATCTTCGACTCGCTTGATGCGAGTCCCGACGTAAGCGGAAATGCTGGGCCTTGTCACAGAAATTCTCACCTCGGCCTTCGGTGGATGCTGAGCAAGTGTCTAGCACCATCTGAAGTGAGGTGTCAATCACATTCTCTTGAAGAGAGCATGTTCTTCTCGCAGGTGCGGGGCCCGGGTGTGCCGCGTGACGTCGCAGAACGGCGCCTCCTGGAGTGGTTGACATCCGAGGGGTGAACGACGTTCACTGCGTAGTGGTGAACATCGTTCACCCCCGTGGGCGATGGAGGAACGGGATGGATGCAGCGACCCCGTCGCGAAGACCGATGTCGAGCGGTGTGATCACGGCGCTGCTGAGCGTGGCCGGTCTCGTCGTGGCGCTCCAGACCACCCTCGTCGTGCCCCTGCTTCCGGATCTCCCGGAGCTGCTCGACGTCACCGCGGGTGATGTCGGCTGGCTCATCACCATCACCTTGCTGACCGGAGCAGTGGCCACGCCCATCGTCTCCAGGATGGCCGACATGTACGGCAAGCGACGCATGATGGTGTTGTCGTTGGCGATGATGGTCGCCGGTGCACTGATCGCCGCGATCGGAGCCGACTACTTGTCCGTCCTCATCGGGCGCGGCTTGCAGGGGTTCTCGTCGGCGCTCATCCCGGTGGCGATGGCCGTACTGCGTGACGTGCTTCCACGTGAGAAGGTCGCCGGTGCTGTGGCGATGACCAGTTCCACGATGGGAATCGGCGGCGCACTGGGCATGCCTGCTGCGGGCGCGTTGTACGACAACTTCGGCTGGACGTCCGTCTTCTGGGTGTCCGCGGCAGTCGGCGCGACGCTCATGCTGGGCATCCTGCTCGTCGTTCCCGCATCCGCCACGGGAACCCGTGGCCGCTTCGACATCGTCGGTGCCTTGCTGCTGACGCTCGCCCTGACGGCTCTGCTCCTGGGGATCTCGAAGGGGCCGACATGGGGCTGGTCGAGTGTGCCGACCGTCGCGTGCTTCGCCGTAGCCATCGTGATCACGACGGTCTTCGTGCCGTACCAGCTGCGCGTGTCGTCGCCGATGGTCGACCTGCGGGTGTCGGCACGGCGCACTGTGCTGCTCGCCAACCTCGCCGGACTCTTCATCGGATTCTCCGCATACGCAAGCCTGTTGGCGACCACACAACAATTGCAGCTACCCGAGATCACCGGGTTCGGGTTCGGGCTCAGCGCCGCGACCGCCGGGCTGTGCATGATCCCCGGCAGCCTGGCGATGTTTCTGACCTCACCGATAGCCGGACGACTCACCACGCGGTTCGGTGGGCGCTTCACGCTCACGCTCGGGACGCTGGTCATGACCGCGGCCTACACCTTCCGCATCGCCTGGGACGACACCGTTGTCCTCATCATCATCGGCGCGGCGATGGTGAGCATCGGCAACGCCTTGGCCTATGCGACCCTTCCTGCGCTGATCATGGGTGCCGTTCCGCTTACCGACACCGCCGCCGCGAACGGCCTCAACAGCCTCGCGCGAACCATCGGAATGTCGAGCATGAGTGCGGTGGTCGCCGCGTTGCTCACCAGCATCACCCTCGAGGCGGCAGGCGGAACATTCCCGGCGCACGGGGCCATCATCGTCATCTTCGTGATCGCGGGTGCCTCCACGTTCATGGCGACGCTGTGTGCCGTGTTCCTGCCGAAACATCGACCCGTGCACACGACGTCGGTCGTCGATGCGACCGAGGGGGCGTGAGGTGGCGATGAGCGAGCGAACCACCCGCGACACCATCCTCGACGCCGCGCGACCGCTGTTCGCCGAGCGAGGGTTCAACGGCACGACCATCAGGGATATCGCCGACGCCGCCGGGGTCTCACCGGCTCTGGTGATGAAGCTGTCGGGCAGCAAGGCCGCGCTCTTCCAGGCTGCTGCACCCGACTCTCCGGGGCTGGGTCCGGATCCCTCCGAGGAATTGCCGGGATACCGGTTGGTGCGGGCGCTCGTCGAACGCCGGAACTCGGGAGACTACGAATTCTGGGCAATGGCTCCTAATCTCGTGCAGGAGGCCCCGGATCCCGAGGCCGCCCGCGCGAAGATGACGGAACGACTGGTGCCGCGCATCGCGGCGGCGATCGGCGAACAGACGCCAGGGCTGGTGCGGTCGCGGATGGTCGTCACACTGCTGCTGGGGCTCGGGAGTGGACTACGCACGTTCGAGATTCTGACACCCGACATGATCGACGGCGCGACACTGATCGACACGTACGGTGCACTCGTGCAGAAGATCATCGACGACACCGAGCTCTGAGCTTTCCGGTGCGAGCGACGAAAGTGACTATTCTCGTGTCAGCCGGCTTCCACGGACCGCCTCGTCCACACGGCACCCGACTGCATGGTCGAGGTCCCCGCTGCACCGACGATGAGCAGGCACCTCATGTCGATACTCGCGGGATCCAGTTTCTCGAGGGTGGTGACCTCGAGGGATTCACCCACGCGGCCCACATCCCGTCCGATGACGACGACGGTGTCGGCGGGACGGTGCCGCAGCAGCACGTTCATGGCCTCCGCGACCTGCGCGGTCCGTGACCGGGACGCGGGATTGTAGATCGCCAGTACGAGATCGGCTTCCGCGATCGCAGTGAGCCGCTTCTCGATCACGCTCCAGGGCTTGAGTCGATCCGACAGGCTCATGACTGCGAAATCGCCGCCGATGGGTGCACCCGCGCGGGCAGCAACGGCCTGTACCGCCGACACTCCAGGCAAAACGCGGATCGGCACCGACGCGTACTTGTCGTCCTGCGCTGCCTCGAACACCGCCGACGCCATCCCGAACACCCCTGCGTCGCCGCCGGACACCACGGCGACCTTCTCACCGGACAGCGCCAGGTCGAGTGCGAACCGAGCGCGATCGACCTCGACTGTGTTGCCACTCGAATGTCGTTGCAGACCTGGCCGTACCGGAACCCGATCGACGTACGGCCCGTACCCGACCACATGATCGACCGACGTGAGCGCCGCCGATGCCTCGGGTGTGAGCCATCTGTCGTCGGCCGGGCCGAGCCCGATCACGAGAAGTTCGTGCGTCTCGACCGGTGCTGCGATCTCTGCCGTCGCCGGGCGTGACCGGTCTACCACTTCGCGGTTGCGGGGAGCCCGATCGCCGGGCGCGAGAATCACCGAAAAGTACGGCACCGAATCAGGATCCACGTCCGCTGCCGCGATGATGCGTTGCCCGTCCATCGTCGCGCGCTCGACGTACACGGCGTCGTCGAGTCGTCCCGTCTGTTCCAGCGCGCTTCGTACCGCAGGGAATGTGCGTCCCAACTTCATGATGACTGCGCCGTCGGTATCGGCAAGCCGCCTCGCCAATTCGGGCTCGGGGAGCGTGCCAGGGAGGATGGTGAGCACATCGGTGCGCCGCACGAGCGGCTCTGCGGATGCGGCCGCCGCGGCCGAGAACGACGTGACTCCGGGAATTACCTCGGCCGCATAATGTTTCGAAAGTCGGTCGTGGAGGTACATGTAGGAGCCGTAGAACAGGGGGTCTCCCTCGCACAGCACGACGACGGTGCGGTCGGCATCGAGGTGAACGGAAAGTCGTGCAGCGCATTCGTCGTAGAAATCGGCGATCGCGCCGTCGTACCCGCCGGGGTGATCGGTGGTGCCGACGGTGACGGGATACACGAGCTTCTCCTCGATCACCCCGTCCGGGATCAGGTCGGCAGCGATGCCCCGCGCGATCGAGCGGCCGTGCGTGCCCGAATGGTAGGCGATCACGTCGGCTTCGGCGACCAGTCGTGCGGCCTTACGGGTGATGAGTTCCGGGTCGCCGGGACCGAGCCCGACACCGTAGATCCTGCCGGTCATTCCGCCTCCTGAGCAAGTGCGTTGAGCGCCGATGACGCCATGGCCGAACCGCCCCGCCGCCCGCGCACCACAAGATGCGGGATCTGCAGAGCGTGCGCGATCAGAGCTTCCTTGGATTCGGCGGCGCCGATGAATCCCACGGGTACGCCGACGATTGCCGCAGGACGCGGCGCACCGGCGTCGAGCATTTCCAGCAGGTGGAACAGTGCGGTGGGCGCGTTACCGATCGCGACGACCGCGCCGCCGAGCCGGTCCGCCCACAGCGATACGGCCGCGGCCGAGCGAGTGGTGTTCCACTGTTGCGCGAGTTCCGGCACACGAGGATCGCCGAGCAGGCACAGGACCTCGTTGTCTGCGGGCAACCGTTTACGGGTGACCCCGGCAGCGACCATGTTCGCATCGGCGATGATCGGCGCGCCTGCATTCAGGGCTGTACGGGCCGCGGACACCAGATCGGGGTGGATCACCAAATCCTTCGCCAGGTCGGTCTGGCCGCTGGCATGGATCATCCGCACCGCGACTTTCTCCGCGTCGCCCGGGATCGCTGCGAGATCGGATTCGGCGCGGATCGTCGCGAACGAACGGACGTAGATCTCGGCGCCGTCCGTCTCGTACTCGTAGCGGCGCGGTGGTGGCTGAAGGGTCACGTCGAGCTCCTGTGTGACGTCGAACGACTGGAAAAAACTAGGGTGTGCGGGGAATTCGGTGCACCACAGGCGCGTTCGCAACCGACGATATGAATACGGTCAGCTGTGGTGTCGGAGGCGGCGGTGCGGCGGGCCAGAGCCCGGGTATCACCTCGGGCGAGGCTACACCCGGGCGACCCGGTGCATGCGGTGACCCTGGGCCACGCGGAGTCGTCCGACAACACGAAGCCCGCGTCGGACAGCGCGCCAGGATCGGCGCCGGAAGGGAGCACGAGGCCGCGCCACGGTGTGACGATCACGTCGTCATCGGGGAGTGTCGCGATCATGGACGACGTCAGGATACCCAGCGGGACCAGCAGTGATACCGCACCGCCGAGCGCTCCGTACGGCATCGCATGCGACGCGAGCGCGGGAGCCGGGCCGTCGCCTCCGAGTTCGGCGCCGCGGCCCGGCAATTGCCGGACGTGCCACACCGTTCCGCGCGTCTGTACGAACCGAAGAGCCAGGTCGATCAGAGTGTCGACGACCTGCGGCATCGGTACCGTCGGACCGACCAGTTCGCCGATGCCGACCCGCATCGTGTGCGTGTCCACGGCGATGGCTGCAAGATCGCAGCGGAGCCCCGCGACGTCGCCCCGGCCATCGTCGAGACCGAACAGGAAGCGGCCCGGCAGCTCGACGAGGGCCGGTTCGGCGCACAGCGCGGTATCGAGCGCACCGATCAACGGCCGGATGTCGGCGACCCCGTCGACGAGCCCCGACAGGGGTGATGCGACCAGGTTGCGCACTCGTTCGTGCGTCGGCGACGGCAGGTACCCGGCTGCGGCAATTGCGTCGACCAGATCGGCAGGAACTTTGCCGCACTCGTCGAGCGAGATACCTCTGACCTGCAAATTTCCCCGCGATGTGAGGTGCACGTCGCCGTCGGCGAATTTCTGGGAGGCGGCCGAGAGTTGCTGCAGACCGCTGGACGGCACGCGGCCGCCCGGAGTGCGCAGACGCACCAGCGCCCCGTCGGCGGCGAGGTGCGGTCGCAGCAATCCGGGGCAGCGATCGGGGGGAATTTCGGGCAAGACGTGCTCCACGGGTGCACATGGTTGCACATGCTCAGGAAATGGTGCGCTACGCTGGCGACGTCGTGGTTACGGGAAGCCGGTGAGAAACCGGCGCGGCCCTCGCCACTGTGAGCGGTAGTTGCTCGCCCTCGTCCGTACCGGCTCGCCGGAACGGAGACCACTGGACGCAAGTCTGGGAAGGTCGGCGCAGCAGCAATGATCCGTCAGCCAGGAGACCGGCCACGACATGAGTAGTCCACGAGGGTTTTGGAGACTGAACATGGCCGTGTGCCTTGGGTTTTGCGGTGCGTCGTGACGCGCCTTGCTGTGCTGTCGACGTCCGACACCGACCTGCTGTCGGCCCGTGCGAGCGGCGCCGACTGGGCGGTCGGAAACCCGTCCCGCCTCGACGTCGACACCGACCTGAGCGGGCTGCTCGAGGGCGCCGACCTGGTCATCGTGCGGATTCTCGGCTCGGCCAAGTCGTGGCAGAACGGGCTCGATGCAGTCCTCGCGCGGGGTGTTCCCGTCGTCGTCCTGGGTGGTGAACAGACTCCCGACGCGGAGCTCATGAGCTACTCGACGGTGCCGATCGGCACTGCTGCAGAGGCACATCGCTACCTTGCCCACGGCGGCCCCGCGAACCTCGCGCAACTCCACGCGTTCCTGTCCGACACCGTCCTGCTCGGCGGTGAGGGGTTCGAACCGCCGGCCGAGCTACCCGAATGGGGTGTGCTCGAACGTCCTGCTCCGGCTGTCGAGTCGCTGCCACGGGTGGGTGTGTTGTTCTACCGAGCCCACCACACCAGCGGAAACGTGCAGTTCGCGCATGATCTGGCCGACGCGATCGATGCGACCGGTAAAGCGCATGCCGTGGTCGTGCACTGCGCCTCACTGCGCGGCGCTCCCGACGATCTCCTCGCCGAACTCGGCACCCTCGACGCCCTGGTCGTGACCGTGCTCGCCGCCGGCGGCACCAAGCCGGCCACTGTCAGCGCCGGCGGCGAGGACGAAGCATGGGACGTCGGGGCCCTTGCCGCACTGGATATTCCGATTCTGCAAGCCCTCTGCTTGACGTGGAGCCGCGAGAGCTGGGCAGACTCGGACGACGGCGTGTCCCCACTCGACTCCGCGACCCAGATCGCGGTACCCGAATTCGACGGCCGCATCATCACGGTGCCGTTCTCGTTCAAGGAACTCGACGTCGACGGTCTGCCCCGGTACGTCACCGATCCGGAACGCTGCCGGCGGGTGGCGGG
This sequence comes from Rhodococcus sp. NPDC060086, assembly GCF_042730275.1. Taxonomy (NCBI): domain Bacteria; kingdom Bacillati; phylum Actinomycetota; class Actinomycetes; order Mycobacteriales; family Nocardiaceae; genus Rhodococcus; species Rhodococcus sp. NPDC060086. The sequence continues at coordinate 4,121 of NZ_JBHWWZ010000057.1, read as the reverse complement.
AATCGCGGTCGCGCACGCCCGATTACGGCACGTCCCGCCCGCAGAACGACGCATCGCGATCATGCTATCGGCATATCCCACGAAACATTCACGCGTAGGCAACGCCGTGGGCCTCGACACTCCGGTGTCGGCGATCAAGATGTTGCGAGCGATGCGCGACCTCGGATACGACCTCGGCGACGGTTTCCCCGGTGTGAATTTCGACGACGACCCTGAACTCGATGACACTGCAGCCGGAAACACCCTGATCCACGCGCTGATCGACGCAGGTGGGCAGGATGAGGAATGGCTCACTGCCGAGCAGATCGCCGGTAATCCGGTGCGGGTCACCACATCCGATTACGTGGAGTGGACGAAGGATCTGCCCGCCGAGCTCGCCGACGCGATGACAGAGGCGTGGGGGCCGGCCCCCGGCTCATTGTTCGTCGACGGGGACGCGATCGTGCTGGCCACACTGCAGGCCGGCAATGTCGTCCTCATGATCCAGCCGCCCCGCGGATTCGGTGAGAACCCCGTCGCGATCTACCACGATCCCGACATGGCACCGTCGCACCACTACCTCGCCGCCTACCGCTGGGTCGAACAGGGCTTCGGTGCCGATGCCGTCGTCCACCTCGGCAAACACGGCTCGATGGAGTGGCTCCCCGGCAAGAACGCCGGCATGTCGGCGTCGTGCGCGACCGACGCCGCCATCGGGAATCTGCCGCTGATCTACCCGTTCCTCGTCAACGACCCGGGCGAGGGTGCGCAGGCCAAGCGACGCGCGCACGCCACGATCGTCGATCACCTGATTCCGCCGATGGCGCGCGCCGAGTCGTACGGCGACATCGCCCGCCTCGAGCAACTGCTCGACGAGTACTCCAACATCGCGGCGATGGATCCCGCGAAGCTGCCCGCGATCCGCGCGCAGATCTGGACGCTGATCCAGGCCGCGAAACTCGACCGCGATCTGGGACTCGACGACCGCCCGCACGACGCCGAATTCGACGATTTCCTCTTGCACGTCGACGGGTGGTTGTGCGAGGTCAAGGACGCGCAGATCCGCGACGGCCTGCACGTACTCGGCGCCGCCCCGGTCGGTGAGGCCCGGGTCAACCTGGTTCTGTCGATCCTGCGCGCCGCCCAGGTGTGGGGCGGTAAGAGTCACGCGGTGCCCGGCCTGCGGACCGCACTCGGCCTGAAGCCGGACGCGCCGCTGACCGAGGTCGATGCGATCGAAACCCAGGCCCGTGCGCTCGTGCAGGCGATGGAGGATGGCGGCTGGAACGTCGAATCCGTCCCCCGGTCCGTCGAAACCGTTCTCGGTCAAGCTGATACCGAGGTTGCGCGTGTGCTGGTGTTCGCCGCAGAACAGGTCGTGCCACGTCTTGCTCAGACCACGGACGAACTGGATGCTGTCCTGCACGCTCTCGACGGTGGATATGTTCCGGCCGGGCCGTCGGGTTCGCCGTTGCGCGGCCTCGTCAACGTGCTGCCCACAGGCCGCAATTTCTACACCGTCGATCCCAAGGCCGTGCCGAGCCGACTCGCCTACGACACCGGTGTCGCGCTCGCGAACGCACTCATCGAGCGGTATCTGGCCGACTCCGGTGAGCATCCGCAATCGGTGGGGCTGTCGGTGTGGGGCACGTCCGCGATGCGCACCGCCGGCGACGACATCGCCGAGGTGCTCGCGCTCATCGGCGTCCGCCCGGAATGGGACCCGGAATCCCGTCGCGTCCGCGAACTCACGGTCGTACCGCTCGAGGAACTCGGCCGTCCACGAATCGATGTCACGGTGCGCATCTCCGGATTCTTCCGCGACGCGTTCCCGCACGTGATCGGCATGCTCGACGACGCGATCCGCATGGTTGCGGCACTCGACGAACCCGACGAGATGAATTACGTCCGCGCTCATGCCAGGCGTGACGAGGCCGAGCACGGCGACTCGGATCGGGCGGTGCGCCGCATCTTCGGATCCAAGCCGGGTTCGTACGGTGCCGGCATTCTGCAGCTCATCGATTCCGGGAACTGGCGCACCGACGCCGATCTCGCCGAGGTGTATACCGCGTGGGGTGGTTTCGCGTACGGACGCAACCTGCACGGCGTGGCCGCGGCCGACGACATGCGTGCCAATTACCGTCGGATCGCCGTGGCCGCCAAGAACACCGACACCCGCGAACACGACATCGCCGACTCCGACGACTACTTCCAGTACCACGGCGGCATGGTCGCCACGGTACGTGCGCTCACGGGCAACGACCCCAAGGCGTACATCGGGGATTCGACGATCCCCGACGCCGTGAGGACCAGAACGCTCAGTGAGGAGACTGCACGCGTGTTTCGTTCGCGCGTCGTCAACCCGCGCTGGATCTCCGCGATGCGTCGGCACGGCTACAAGGGTGCGTTCGAACTCGCCGCGACCGTCGACTATCTGTTCGGTTACGACGCCACCGCCGGTGTGGTCGAGGACTGGATGTACGAGTCTCTGGCCCAGAACTATGCGCTCGACCCCGAGAACCAGCAGTTCCTGCGCGACGCCAATCCGTGGGCACTGCGTGGCATAGTCGAACGCCTCACCGAGGCGTCCGATCGTGGACTGTGGGCGGAACCCGATCCGGAGACCCTGAAGGCGCTGCAGCAGGCGTACCTCGACGTCGAAGGTGATCTCGAGGATCGCGGATGAGGTTGCGGCTGATCGGGATCGGACCGGGTGGCCCGGACGATCTCACAGTCACGGCCGTCAAGGCGCTCGAGAGCGTCGACGTGTTCCTCGTCGCCGACAAGGCTCGCGGTGTGGACGATCTCGTAATGGTGCGCGAACAGATCCTGCGCCGACACACCAGCGGCCGGTACCGCACGATCGTGGTGCCCGACCCGCCGCGAGACCGCGCACCTGAGCAGTACGCCACGGAGGTACGCGACTGGCACGCGGCACGTGCCGACGCATACGAACAGGTGCTGCGCACCGAGGTCGACGACAGCGAGACTGCCGGTTTCCTGGTGTGGGGTGATCCGAGCTTGTACGACAGCACCATTCGCGTCGTCGAACGTATACGTGAGCGTGGTGTGCTGGACATCGACTACGACGTCATCCCCGCCGTGAGCAGCATCCAAGTCCTCGCAGCGCGACATCGGCTCGTGTTCAACCGTATCGGTGGCCCGATCACGATCACCACCGGGCGACGACTCGGCGTGGAGGTCGCGTCCGGCGCCGACAATATCGTCGTCATGCTGGACGGACAGCTCGCCTGTCGGGAACTCGACGGCAACTGGGACATCTGGTGGGGAGCGAACCTCGGGACGAGCGACGAGGAGCTCGTCGCGGGACGCCTGGGCGAGGTGCTCGAGACGATCGAGACCGCCAGGGCACGGGCCAAGGCCTTGCGCGGCTGGGTGATGGACACCTACCTGCTGCGCCGAGCCGACCGAGCGGTGTCAGGGTGACCGGATCAGCGTCGGGCGCGGACGCGTGTCGGTGGGGGACTTGCTGAGCACGATCGGCAGCCACTGCGACGTCATCGCGATCATGACGAGCCAGTTCAGGACCATGCCGACGCTCGGTGCGTGCGGTCCGTCGGCGATCATCCCTGTCTGCGACCAGTAGCCGAACAGCCCGAACAGCGACGCTAGCCCGGAGCCGAGCATCGCCGCCGATGCCAGCCGCCACCGGCGCAGACACAGAGCTGCGGAAGAGACCAGCACGCCGAACACCACGGTCAACGTCGTGAAGACCCGCATCAGCATCGATACCGGGGCACCGTCGTCGAACCAGCCGGCCAGAACGGTCCATGACCAGGCCGACGATGTCTGCGGAAGAACCAACCCCACGATCAGCAGCCCGATACAGCCGACGAGAACCCAGCGACGACGCCCGGCATCGAACTCTCCGGCGATCCGCTTCTCGATCCGAGCGAAGTCGTTCCGGTATGCCGACAGGTTCTCACTCACGTGCATGCCTCCTGGTTCGACCACACGAGAAGCCATTATGGCCGCCGGTGCCCGAGCCCGTGGAAGGTGTCGACTACCAGGGTAAACCCAGAACGATTGACTTCCTCCCCCGCGTGAACACGGAGGATTCCTACGCAGCCTCACCACATGGTGCGGTCTGTTCAGCGGGTTCCTGCTTCACCGGGTCCGCG
>NZ_JBHWWZ010000056.1:0-32537 GCF_042730275.1 Rhodococcus sp. NPDC060086 | reverse complement strand
ACCCTTGTAGGTCGCGCCCTTGCCGTTCAACGTGGTGCGCGCTAGGCGCGCTTTCAGATCACTCTTGTTCGAAGCGACGCCGGAACCGCTCCTCCATCCGGTGCGTGAATCCGTCCGCAGACTTCTTCCGACCCCGCGCGGAGGTTTTGCCGCCCTTTCCGGAATCCGCTCCGCTGGATGCGGCACCCGGAACGGACCGGCGACGTCCGTCGACCAGCACGAGGACTCCCGCACCGAACATCACGAGAAACCCGAGCAGGCTGATGATCGGGAACCCGCCCGGCTTGACCGGTAGAGCGACTCCCGCAATAAGCAACGACAAACCCAATACGAACAACGCGCCGGCCTGCAGCCGTCGCCTGTTCGACGCCATACCCATTCGCTTTCCGCGAACGGTCGAGGCGAACTTGGGATCCTCAGCATAGAGCGCGCTCTCGATCTGATCGAGCATGCGCTGCTCGTGCTCGGAGAGTGGCACGGTACCTCCCCCGGCACTAAACGGTGGCCGCCGAACCCGGTGGGACAAATCCGGCGGGGCGCCGTCATCACGGCCGCCTGAGACAATGATACGAGCACATTTCGTCCGGGACCACCAACTACGAAAGTTGGTTCGATCTCCCAGGGCGAAAAAGGGCCGTTCGGCCAGGAACCGAGGTCACATGCGGGTCCCAGTTCCGCTCTCAGCTGACAAGTAGTTCTCGACGTCGTGGAGAAAACGCCCCACCTCGTCGTAGAACATCGACGCGTCGCCGGCGTCGACCGCCCTCGATGCTCCCGCCTCCACCGCGGCACGCATGGCGGATCGATCGGCGAAGAAATCGGCCCAGCCGGCGAACGCGTCGTCGGCACGCATCATCATCACCCAGGCGTTTCGGGTCGCGGGTCTCCGACGAGGCCGTTGCGATGCCCTCAATTCGGCCGCCGCAACCACCGCACCCGCACCGCGCAACGCCGCGAGATAGGACAGCCGGAACCGTTCACCCGGAGCTTCCGCGCCTGCCGCTCCGGACAACAGCTCGTCCGCCTTGCGCAACAGCGACGCGGCGCGAGCCGACATCGACGGCCCCACGCAACCTCCGGGCGCTTGCCTGCCGGTCGACCTATGTGATCTTGATCTCGAGGTGTTCGGCGCTGCCATTGTCATGCACCTTCCCTGCCCTGCCGCGGTGCGGCTCCGGCCCGGGGAATCCGGGGATGTCCGCTTCCCTCGAACATCCCCGGATCACCGGCATCGAACATAGGTTCGACGTATTCAATATAGCTGGACCCACCGACACGTCGTCAAGGGAAGGCGGTCTCCGTCCCCATATGAGCACTGACCCGAATCGGCACGACCCCGAGCCGATACTCGTCGACCTCACTCCGGCGGAGTTCCGGACCCACCTGCCCGAACTCCTGTCCGTCTACGTCACGGCAATGCGATATCCGCGCGGCACCGAACACCACCGTGCACCGATGTGGTCGGAGCACGCAGACCGCGACGGCTGGCATGCCGTGGCCGCGATGATTCCCGGCGAACCCAGCAGCTTCGTCGGGATCGCCTACGGCTATCACGGGCGCCCTCACCAGTGGTGGAACCAGCAGGTACGCACCGCGATGCGCCACGCCGGAACGGCCCCGGACTCGATCGATGCGCTCCTCCGCGACTACTTCGAGCTGACCGAACTGCACGTGCAGCCCGATGCACAGGGTCACCGCATCGGAGAAGCGCTGCTCAGCAGACTGCTGCAGGACCGAACCGAGGAAGCGGTCCTACTGTCGACACCTGAGGTCGCCGAAGAGGACAACCGCGCGTGGCGTCTCTACCGGCGTTTCGGCTTCCGCGATGTGGTCCGCCGATTCGTGTTCACCGGGGACGCCCGCCCCTTCGCGGTTCTCGGTCGCGCCCTCCCCATGGAACCGGCCCCGTCGGAGGCATCGAGATGACCGCCGTGAGTGGTTCCGTGCTCGATGCCGTCGTCGTCGGTTCCGGCCACAACGCACTCGTCTCGGCCTGCTACCTGGCCCGGGAAGGTTGGTCCGTCGAAGTCCTCGAGCGCGACACCGTGCTCGGCGGCGCTGTCTCGACCGTGGAGCGTTTTCCCGGGTACGCGGTCGATCGGGGGTCGTCGGCGCACATCATGATCCGGCACTCGGGAATCCTCGAGGAACTCGATCTGGCCGATCACGGCCTGCGATATCTCGACTGTGATCCCTGGGCCTTCGCTCCGCCCCCGGTCGGAAGCGACCGTCCCGGCATCGTCTTCCACCGCGACCTCGATCGCACCTGCGTGTCGATCGAGGCTGCCTGCGGGACTCGCGACGCCGATGCCTACCGCCGATTCGTGCATGAGTGGGGTCCGCGCAGCGCCGCGGTCATGAAATCCTTCGCAGCACCGCCCACGGCCCGTCATCTCGTCCCGTCGTTCCGGGGACTGGACATCGACGGCGGCGCGCTCGATCTGTCGCGGCGATTCCTCACTTCCGGCGACGCCCTGCTCGATGAGTACTTCGACGACGAACCGCTCAAGGCCGCGCTCGCCTGGTTCGGTGCACAGTCCGGACCACCGATGTCCGAGCCCGGTACTGCGCCGATGGTGGGATTCGCTGCACTGATGCACACGCTCCCTCCGGGCCGAGCCGTCGGCGGCAGTGGCGCACTCACCCGCGCCCTCGCGTCCCGGCTCGCCTCCGACGGAAGTACCGTGACATGCGGTGACGCCGCGGTGGAGATCCGTCGTACGGGCGACTCCTGGACCGTCCGTACCGAGTCGGGACGGACCGTCCGGGCCCGCACCGTCATCGCCGGATGTCACATCCTCACCACACTGGATCTGCTCGAGCGGGGCGGTTTCGACGCCGCCCGGATCGACACGTGGCGACGACGCATCCGCGTCGGCCCGGGCATCGGTATGGTGCTCCGGCTCGGAACCGACTCGCTCCCCCGCTATCGCGGCGCACCCGGCGACGGCGGCGACACCATCGGCCTGCAGTTGCTCGTCGACGACCGTGCCCATCTCCGTCTCGCGCACGGCTCGGCGCTCGCCGGCGAATTGCCACCGACGCCCGCCGTTCTGGCGATGAGTTTCTCCGCGATCGACCCGTCGATCGCGCCCCCGGGCGAGCACCAGATCACGTTGTGGTCGCAGTGGCATCCATACCGGCTCCGCGGTGAACGCAACTGGCGGTCGGAAGCAGCCGCTGAGACGGACCGGATCATTGCCGAGATGGAGAACCGCGCACCCGGCTTCACAACCGGCATCCGCCATGTGCATACGCAGACGCCGGAAGACATCGAGCAGGAGATGGGTCTGATCGGCGGCAACGTCATGCACGTGGAGATGACACTCGACCAGATGTTCTTCTGGCGTCCCGTCCCCGAACTGTCCGGTTACCGGGTCCCGGGAGCCTCCGGGTTGTATCTCACGGGTGCGTCGACGCATCCCGGAGGCGGCGTGTCGGGTTCGAGCGGCCGCAGCGCCGCACGCGTCGCACTCGGCGACGCCCGCGGTGGCCTGCTGCGCCGAACTCTCGGCCGGTTCTCGCGGTGACCCCGGCGGATATGCGCGACACGTCGCTTCTGTGCGGTCCACGGCTCGGTGACCGCGGCCTCGCTCGGGGCGCCGGTGCCATGGACGACGACGAGTGCGGCGCCGGTCAACGCGGAGACGCTCGCACAGAACTTTCGGCGCCACACACGCACGACGACGCGCCGAAACCGACCCGATGGTCCGACGGCCCTACACCGACCTGGCACCATATCCCTGTGCCGCCGTCCTCCACAGCTGTTCGCCCCACCTCCCTCCGTTACCGGACCCTCGCCATGCTCGGGCTCCTGATCGTGCTGGTACCAGCGCTCACCGGATGTCTTCGGGTGCAGACGTCGATGGGAATCTCGTCGGACGATCGGGTCTCCGGCCAAATCGTGGCAGCGACGATACCCATCGACGAGAACGACAAGGGTCCGGAACTGACGGTCCCCTCCGCACTGGCCGGGAAAGTGCGCGTACAGGAGTACGCGCAGGACGGGTATGTCGGCAGTCAGGTCTTCTTCAGCAACCTGACATTCGGCGACGTACAGCAACTTGCGACCATGTCCGAACAGAGCGCAGGGTCCTTTCAGCTCTCGCTCCAACGTGCAGGCGACCTCGTGTCGCTCACCGGCCGAGTCGATCTCGAGGCAGCGCCCGAACGCGGCACCGACGTGCAGTTCACCATCGCCTTCCCCGCACGTGTCGCCACCACGAACGGGGACCGCGAGTCCGATTCGATCGTCTCGTGGAAGCTGCCTGCAGGCGAAGTGAGCACGATCCGAGCCGAAGTGCGTTATTCCGATCCCAACACCCGCGGATTCGCAGGCTGGGCGGGAATCGTGGCAGGCGGCGCCACGGCCGTCACGCTGTTGATCTGCGCACTGGCCTGGTTCACTCGCAATCCCGCACCCGTACGAGCACCGTCGAACGGGCGGAGCAAGTCCTGATCTGCGCGGCACTCGCAGTCAGGATCGACGAGTACCCGTGTTCACGAACTGTCAGGCCGGTTGCGCAGCAGATGCCTGCATCTCGATGCCGAGGCGCGTGAGGACCTCACTCGTCGCCCGCGCGAAGTTCAGTGTGATGAAGTGCAGGCAGGGGGCACCTTCGGAGATGAGCCGTTCGCACATTTCGGTGGCCACATCGATTCCCACCTCACGCACCGCGGCCCGGTTCTCCTCCGGTCCATTCCCGGCCGCCCTCACCAGGCGCTCCTCGAGCGCCGCCGGAAGCTTCGATCCGGACAGTTCGAGACTGCGGCGCGCGGAGCGCAGCGACGTGATCGGCATGATCTCGGGGATGATCGGCTTCGCGGCCTGCTCTACATCGAACGCAGCGACCCGGTCACGTAACCGCAGGTAGTGCTCGACGTCGAAGAACATCTGAGTGATGGAGTATTCGGCACCCGCGCGGAGTTTGTTCACCAGAAATCGGGTGTCGTGGGCGAGATCGGGTGAACGATGATGCCCTTCGGGGAAGGACGCCACCCCGACGTGGAAATCACCCAGATCACGTACGAGTCGCACCAGCTCGTCGGCGTGTGCAAGTCCGTCGGGGTGCGGTTCCCATTCGCCGAGCGGGTTACCGGGCGGGTCGCCGCGCAGGGCCAGGATGTTCGTGATGCCACGATCCGCATAGGCACCGACCATCGCACGGAGTTCGTCGACACTGTGTCCGACCGCGGTGAGATGAGCCACCGGCAGCAGTGTCGTTTCCTCCGCCAGATCGCCGGTCACTCGGACGGTACGGTCGCGGGTGGAGCCGCCCGCTCCGTACGTCATCGAGACGAACGCGGGTCCGAGCCGTTCGAACACTCGGACGGCGCGCCACAGGCGTGCCTCGGCGTCCGCGTCACGGGGCGGAGAGAATTCGACCGAGAACGGAATGCGTCCGCCGCGCGGGTCGCCGAGACGATCCACGATCGACGGGGTACGCGAGTCGCTCACCTGCTCGACTCGTTCGGCGCCCCCGGCAGCCGCGCCTTCACTGTTCCCCCTGAAATCGAATACCACGCGTCCAGCATAGGGTGCGCCGGCCAGCGACCGGCCACCGGCGACGACGAAGGGCTCCGGATAAGGTGGGTGTCGGTGCCGCGCGACCCGTCGCGCGGCGATCGACTCATTCGACCAGGAGGAATCCCCTGCCCACCGGACCCGCACCCGTGCCCACCGCTCCGCTACCCGAACTCGTCGAAGGCGCGCTGCGGCAGTTCTTCCACTCCAAGGCTCCCATCGTGGAGGCCGTCGGTGGAGGTTACCGAGAAGCGGTGACCGCTCTCGAGTCGTTCGTCCTGCGCGGCGGTAAGCGGGTGCGCCCATCGTTCGCATGGTCCGGGTGGCTCGGTGCAGGCGGGGATCCGGCCGGACCGAACGCCGACGCGGTGTTGCGGGCCTGCTCGGCGCTCGAGTTGGTGCAGGCCGGTGCGCTGATCCACGACGACATCATCGATGCGTCCACCACGCGTCGTGGCTTTCCCACCGTGCACGTCGACTTCGCCGGCCTGCACCGCGACAACGGCTGGCACGGCGGGCCGGAGGAGTTCGGACAGGCCGTCGCGATCCTGCTCGGCGATCTCGCGTTGGTGTGGGCGGACGACATGGTCCGCGAAGCCGGGCTCGACCACGCCGCGGCAACGCGGCTCGGCCCTGTCTGGTCGGGTATGCGCACCGAGGTCCTCGGCGGTCAGTACCTCGACATCGCCGGTGAGGTCGCGGCGGACGAGTCGGTCGAGGCCGCGACCCGCGTCAACCGATTCAAGACCGCCGCATACACCATCGAACGCCCGTTGCATCTCGGTGCGGTCCTCGCCGGTGCAAGCGACGAACTGATCGACGCATACCGTCGTTTCGGCACCGACATCGGACTTGCGTTCCAACTACGCGACGACCTCCTCGGCGTCTTCGGCGATCCGGAGGTCACCGGAAAGCCGTCCGGCGACGACCTTCGCGCGGGCAAGCGCACTGTGCTGTACGCGCTCGCACTCGAAGCCGCAGATGCCGACGACCCGGTCGCCGCGGCGACGCTGAGAGAGGCGATCGGCACCGATCTGAGCGACGCACAGGTCGAGCAGGTACGCGGCCTGCTCATCGAAGTCGGCGCGGTCGACGAGGTCGAGAAGCAGATCGCCGACCTCACCGAGCGTGCGTTCACTGCGCTCGACTCGTCCGGCGCGACCGACGCGGGCGCAGTGCTCCTGCGCGAGGCGGCCTTGGCCGCAACGCGGCGCGCATCCTGATGCCGGTCCGTACCGTTCCCGGCGCACAGCAGATGGTCGCGCTGGGCGCGGGCCTGGCGGGCCTGTCCGCTGCCCTGCACCTGAGCGACTCCGGGCAGCGGTACTGAGATGCACGCCACGCCGGCGCCGAGGCGGAAGCACCGCATTTTCCGACTCCACTAAACTGTGTCATCGTTCTTGTCAGCTGTGCCCAGCACCAACGCGACTTCCGGGGGAGGAATCGTACCCATGTCGTCCCCTGCTGCTTCCGAAGCAGACCCGGATGATCGATCGGCCACCGTACCGGCACCGGCAATCGCATCGCCCGAACCGACAGGTCCGCCGCTGAGTCCGACGGATCTTCCCCGTCGGGGCCCGACTCATTTTTTCCGAAGTCCCGCAGGCAATGCGGCACTCCTCGGAGCCTGTGGAGCGGCCCTCCTGACTTTCGGCAGCTTCGGTGCAGGCAGTGTGCGCCGCGTCGACCCACTGCTCGAGGACATGTACCTGTCGTGGCTGCGGTTCGGACACGGTCACCTGCTCTCCACGATCATCGTCTGGGTCGGTGTCCTGCTGATGATCGGCGCCTGGGTCCGCCTGGGGCGTGCGGTGCTCGCCGACAGCGCATCGGTCCGCGACCTCTGGAAGATCCTGCCCGCGTGGACCGTGCCCCTACTGGTCGCGACCCCGATGTTCAGCCGAGACGCATACTCGTATCTCGCCCAGGGCGCCATGTTGCGCGACGGGTTCGATCCGTACTCGGAAGGCCCCGTCGTCAACCCGGGTCTGTTGCTCGACAATGTCAGCAACGTCTGGACCACGACGACCACCCCGTACGGACCGGTCCATCTCCTGCTCGGCGCAGGCATCACCTCGATCACCGGCGACAACGTCGTGTCCGGCACGTGGCTGTGGCGGCTGCTGATGTTGCCCGGCCTGGTGCTCATGGCCTGGGGCGTGCCACGACTCGCGCGCCGGATGGGCGGCAATCCCACCGTCGCGGTGTGGCTGGCGGTCCTCAACCCACTAGTCCTCGTTCATCTCGTCGGGGGCGTCCACAACGAGTTGCTCATGGTCGGGCTGATGGTCGCCGGGATCGTGCTCGCACTCGAAGGCCGCCATGTGAGCGGCGTCGCCCTGGTGTCGCTGGGCGCCGCGATCAAGGCCACCGCCGGAATCGCACTGCCCTTCCTGGTGTGGGTGTGGATGATCCACGAGCGCGACCGCGCGATCGCCGAAGGCCGCGAACCCGTCTCCCCGATCACCTTGTTCGCCAAAGCGGCAGGCACCGGGGTCGCGGTGTTCACGCTCGTGTTCGGCGGCACCTCGTTGATCGCCGGCGTCGGTATCGGTTGGCTCACCGCCCTGTCCGGCTCGTCGAAGATCATCAACTGGCTGTCGCTTCCGACGATGACGGCCCACATCGTCACCTGGTTCACGCCGTGGCGTCTCGGTTCCGTGCTCGAAGTGACACGGATGCTCTGCATGATCGCTCTCGTGGTGATCCTGGTCTTCGCATGGTGGCGCTTCCGCCGCACGGAACGCGACGCCGTTCTCGGCATCGTCATCGCACTCACCGCCGTGACACTGCTGTCGCCTGCCGCGCTGCCGTGGTACTACTCGTGGCCGCTGGTCGTGGCGGCAGCGTTCGCGATGTCCACACGCACCCTGATGGTCCTCGTCGCGTTGTCGACATGGCTCATGCTGATCTTCAACCCGGACGGCTCGATCGGGATGTACAACATCGCGCACGTGGCACTCGCCGTGTTCGCGGCGGTCGTCGCTGCGCTGTCGTTGCGCAACCCCGATCCGCTGCATCTGCGCGCGGCCACGCGGTGAGGCCGGGGGTGCCCGACCGCACCGCGTTCGTGCTCTACGGACGGATATCCGTCGCGCCTGCGCAGGCGGCCTCGGGTGTGCGTGTCAGAAGGCCGAAGTTGTCCTAGAAGGCTGCGGCCTGTGCTCGCCTGATCACTTCCCTCATCGAATCGGTGTGCATCGCACTGATGGCGTTTCCACCGGGGAGGGTGTCGTCCTCCCGGAACATCCATTCCAGGATTTCCTCGCCACTGAATCCTCCGTCGTGGAGCACCGCGATGAGTCCGGGGATGCCCTTGGCGATCGCGCCGCTGTCGTCGAAGAACGCCTCGGGTACGACGGGAATGCGGTCGCGTTTGATCGCCAGGAACTGGCCGTCGCGCAGCAGTTGATGGACGCGGGTGATGGCAAGGCCGAGTTGCTTGGCCACGTCGACGAGTTGCAGCACCGGCACGGTGCGGTCAAGGACGTCGTCGCAGTACGGAATAGTGCTCACGGTTCATTACCGTATCGCCGATGCGCGGAGGACACGTACGCGACCGTCTGTCGGCGCCATGACTACGATCGACGGGGACGAGATCGGGACATCGAGACACGGGGGTACACCGGGTGACCGCTGGAGGCGACCACATGGTCGGCAAGCTCCTCGACCGGCGCTATCTGATCGAAGCACGGATTGCTCGCGGAGGCATGTCGACCGTGTACCGCGCCACCGATCAACGCCTCGACCGCCCGGTCGCGGTGAAGGTCATGGACCACCAGTTCGCGGCCGACCCTCAGTTCCTCGCACGGTTCGAGTTCGAGGCCCGGTCGGTGGCGCGACTCAACCATCCAGGACTCGTGGCGGTGTACGACCAGGGGCAGGACGGCGACGATGTGTTCCTCGTCATGGAACTCGTGGAAGGCGGCACGCTCCGCGAGTTGCTGCGTGAGCGCGGGCCGATGCCTCCGCATGCTGCGGCAGCAGTGGCAGCACCTGTACTCGGCGCACTCGCGGTGGCCCATCGGGCGGGCCTCGTGCACCGCGACGTCAAACCCGAGAACATTCTGATCTCCCGGAACGGGGAGGTGAAGATCGCCGATTTCGGCCTCGTGCGTGCGGTGGCGGCCGCGAATACGACGTCGCGCAGTGTGATCTTGGGTACGGCCGCATACCTCTCCCCGGAGCAGGTCACGACCGGTAACGCAGATGCGCGCAGCGATGTGTATTCGACCGGTGTCCTGATGTTCGAGATGCTCACCGGTCGGACCCCGTTCACCGGTGACACATCACTGTCCGTTGCATACCAGCGTGTCGAGAAGGACGTACCCGATCCGGGTACCTGGATCGACGGTGTGCCGGAGGAGTTCGACACCCTGGTGCGTCACGCGACCGAACGTGAGCCGGGTGAGCGGTACTCCGACGCCGGTGCGATGGCCGACGCCCTCACCGACCTCTGCGATTCACTCGACCTTCCCCGATACCGTGTTCCGGCGCCCCGGAAGTCCGCCACCACGGCGAAGGTCCCGGTCGTGGCGCCCGCAGCACCGCCACCGGCGGCGACGAGTGCAGTTCCCGACACCACCGTGATCGGACAGGCCTCCGCGCCCGCTACGGATGCGGCGCCGACCATGGTGCACCGCGCAGCGTCACCGGCAAACGGGCAGGTCCACGCACAGCCGCAGCACACCAAGGTCGTCACGCGGGAGCACCAGCGCACCGACACTCGGGAGGTACACGGGGGTGGCCCGGCCTCGCCTCCCGGCGACGGCACGCGGCCCGGTTATCCCGCGAGTAGACGCACCTCCCGGCGGACCACCACCGGCTGGATCGCCGCGATCGTCGTGCTCGCGCTGCTCCTGGGCCTGGCCGGATGGTGGCTCGGTTCGGGCAGGATGATCGACATTCCTGCGGTGCAAGGCATGGACCGCGCCGCCGCGGCAGCAGCCATCGAGACCGCAGGCGCGACCGTGGAGACCCGCGGTGAGTACTCGGACGCCATTCCCATCGACACGGTGCTCGGCACCGATCCGGCGGTGGGTTCACAGGTCCCGCGGGGTGATGCCGTCGCGCTGCTGGTGTCGTTGGGTCGTCCGACGGTGCCGGGTGTTCCCGGTGGAGGCGACCGGAACACGGTCGAGGACGAATTGCGGCGTCGCACCTTCGAGCCCGTCGACGGTGGGACGGCGTTCAGTGCGTCGGCACCGGAAGGCGCCGTCGCGGCACTCGACCCGGCACCGGGCACGGTTCTGCCGGTCGGCGCGAAGGTCGAGGTGATCATCAGCAAGGGTGCTGCCCCGGTGGAGCTTCCGAATCTGAAAGGCCGGACCGTCGATGCCGCGCGCGCAGCGCTAGAGAAGGCAGGTCTGACCGTGCAGGATCAACGGGAGGTGTTCGATCCCGACGTCGATGCAGGCCGGGTCTCGGGGACCGATCCGTCGGAAGGCGACCGGGTCGGCGCAGGCGGCACGGTCACGCTGCTCGTGTCGAACGCCGTGAAGGTGCCGTCGATGTTGGGGCGCTCGGTCGCATCGTCGCGCGAAGAATTGGGCAGGCTGGGTCTGGAAGTGGACGTGCGGCAACTCGCCGACTCCGACCGCTCCGTGGTGATCGGGCAGAGTCCGGGTGCCGGTGACAGAACGGAACCGGGCAGCAGGGTCGTACTGACCGCGGTGCCCTGATCCGTTCGGCCACCAGGCCGGTCGAACTCAGCCTCGCAGCATCTCGGCGACGAGGAATGCCAGCTCGATGGACTGCTGGGTGTTCAGTCGCGGATCGCACGCGGTTTCGTACCGGCCGTGCAGGTCCACGTCGGAGATGTCCTGGGCGCCGCCGAGGCATTCGGTGACATCTTCACCGGTGAGTTCGATGTGGATGCCGCCCGGATGGGTGCCCAGCGCGCGATGCACCTCGAAGAAGCCCTGAACCTCGTCGACGATCCGGTCGAAGTGCCGGGTCTTGTATCCGGTCGACGACTCGTGGGTGTTTCCGTGCATCGGGTCGCACTGCCAGATGACCTTGTGCCCGGTGGCTTCGACCGCTTCGATGATGCCGGGTAGTAGGTCGCGGACCTTTGAATGCCCCATCCGCGAGATCAGGGTGAGCCGGCCGGGCTTGTTGTGGGGGTCGAGCCGTTCGACGTACTCCGCAGCCATCTCCGGGGTGGTGCTGGGGCCGACCTTCAGGCCGATCGGGTTGGAGAGCAACTCCGCGAAGGCGATATGCGCGCCGTCCAGCTGACGGGTGCGGTCGCCGATCCACAGGAAGTGCGCCGACAGGTCGTACAGCCGGGGTTCGTCTCCCGTGGTGTCGAGACGCAGCATGGCACGCTCGTAGTCGAGCACGAGCGCCTCGTGACTCGCATAGATGGTCGCTGCGCGCAGGTTCGGGTCGATGACGCCACACGCGTCCATGAAACGCAGGCCGCGGTCGATCTCGGAGGCGAGTGCCTCGTATCGGGCCCCGGCCGGCGACGACGCGACGAATTCGCGATTCCAGTCGTGGACGCGATGCAGGTCGGCTTCGCCACCGGAAGTGACGGCACGCACCAGGTTCATCGCGGCACTGGCGTTCGCGTATGCACGGACCAAGCGTGAAGGATCGTGCACTCGGACAGCGGCGTCGGCCACGATGGAGTTCACCATGTCGCCGCGGTACGACTGCAGACCGAGCGCATCGGTGTCGGACGAACGCGGTTTGGCGTACTGCCCGGCGATGCGCGCGACCTTGACGACCGGCGTCGACGCGCCGTAAGTGAGGACGACGGCCATCTGCAGCAACGTGCGGATGTTGCCCTTGATGTGCGGTTCGGTGTTGTCCATGAAGGTCTCGGCGCAGTCACCGCCCTGCAGGAGAAATGCTTCCCCCCGTGCTACGGCCGCGAGTTGGTTCTGCAGTTCTTCGACCTCGCGGGGCACCGTGATCGGAGGGACGCTCTCGAGCACGGTTCGCATGGCCGCGGCCTGGTCTTCGGGCCAGTTCGGCTGCTGCAATGCGGGCTTGGACAAGGCGGCATCGAGCTGTTCGCGCAGGTCCGACGGCAGCGGTGGAAGTTCGGGCAAGCGGTCGATCGGTACGTCGACAGTCCAGTTCACTCCACCAGGATATGGCCACTGCTCCCGCCGGTCACGCAGGCCCGGTTATCGGGTGCGGCGGGCCGCCTCGATCGCGTCGAACTTCGCGAGATTATGACGGGCGTCGGTGAGCGCATCGTGATTGTCGTCGGGTACCGGCGGTAGCGGCGGGCAGCCGTGGTGTTCCCAGTGTTGCCGCAGCTCGCGGGTGAATCGTGGCAACAGGTCGGGGAGCGCAGGCATGGCTCCCCACAGTTGGGCCAGGACCACGTGGTCGTATGCGCCGATCCAGGCCCACAGTTCGGGTTGGATACCCACGCGCGGGACGAGGAAGCGCAGCAGATCGTCGCGGATCCGGGTCCGCGACTTCCAGGCCGGGTCGCTCGGGTTGGGAAGTTTGGGAAGCACGTTGCGGCGAACCCATGGGCCCGCGCGCTCGGGGTCGAATTCCGTGGACACCGCGTAGAACTCGCGGCCGTCCTCACACACCACACCGATCGACACGAGTTCGATGGTGCGTCCATCTTCGATGAACTCGCAGTCGTAGAAGTAGCGCACGTGGTCACATTATGCCCGGAACGCCTCGCGTCACCCCGCCTGGGTGTCCGGCATGCGATCGGCATCACCGAGATCACGCACCGACGCGACATCGGGTGAGTCTGTCCGGGTGTCCTTGTCCTTCATGGACGCGGCGTACACGTCGACGTATTCCTGGCCGGACAGCTGCATCAGGGAGTACATCACTTCGTCGGTGACGGCGCGCTCGACGAAGCGATTTCCGCCCATCCCTTCGAAGCGCGAGAAGTCGATCGGCTCGCCGATCCGGACGGTGATCTTGGCCGGCTTCCACATCTTGGAGCCGATCGGGTTCATCTTGTCGGTGCCGATCATCGCGACGGGGATCACAGGGACGCCGGTCTCGAGCGCGAGGCGCGCAAGGCCGGTCTTGCCCTTGTACAGGCGTCCGTCGGGTGAACGAGTGCCTTCGGGGTAGATACCGAGCAGTTTGCCCCGGGAGAGAACCCGAACACCGGCGTTGAGCGCGTCCTGCGCGGCGTCCGCACCCGTGCGGTCGATCGGGACCTGGCCGACGGCGGAGAAGAACCAGCGCTGGAATCGGCCCTTGAGTCCGGTACCGGTGAAGTACTCGCTCTTCGCAAGGAAGGTGATGCGCCGCGTCACCAGCAGAGGGAGGTAGAACGAGTCGAGCACGGCGCGATGGTTACTGGCGAGGATCGCGGAGCCGCCGGTCGGAACGTTCTCCCCGCCTTCCAACTTCGGCCTCCCCATGAGCGCCAGCAGTGGGCCCAGCAGGACGTACTTGACAAGCCAGTACCACATGGCAAACCTTCCCCGGATGGTCGACGCGGGGCTCACCAAGCCCGCCGGTCGACTCTACGTCGCCTCGAGGGTCACACGCACGCGCAGAGGTGCCCTGGTCCACGCCAACGAGCGAGAAGTGACAAGAATCTCACGCGAGTGTGATTTCGCATTCCGCAGCCATCGCGCGACGGGCGAGGTCCGCTGCGCCGATCATTCCGGCGGCGTCACCGAGCTGTGCGGCTCGCACTCTGGCCAGGGGTCGATGTCCGGCACCGGTCGAGGCAGCGGCGTAGTGGTCTCGTGCATCGTCGAGGAACAGCGAGGCCGACCCGGACACTCCCCCTCCGACGACGATCAGTTCGGGGTCGTACACATCGGCGACGATCGACAACCCGAGACCCAACCACCTGGCAAACTCGGCCATGGCGGCCAGAGCAAGGGGGTCGCCGTCATGGGCAGCACCGGCGATCCGGCGGCCGGTCAACGAACCGGGGTCCGCAGCAGTCCCCGCGATCAATTGCGAATGGCCGGGGTTCGCGGCCAGCATCTCGACGGCGATGTCGACCAGAGCGGTGCCGCTGCAGTATCGCTCCCAGCACCCTCGCTTACCGCAGGGGCAGGGCCGACCACCGGGCACGACCTGCAGGTGGCCGAGTTCCGGCGCAACTCCGTGAGCACCTCGGAAGATCCGGCCCTCCAGCAGGAGCGCGGCACCGATACCTGTCCCGAGCGCCACGAGCACTGCAATACGGCTGCCTGCCGCGGCACCGAATCGATACTCGGCCCACCCCGCTGCATTCCCGTCGTGTTCGAGGATCACCGGCAGCTCGAACCGGTCCGTGAGGCGTGCTGCGATCGGGGCGTGGACCCACGGGAGGTGCGGGGCGAACCGGACCGTGCG
This sequence comes from Rhodococcus sp. NPDC060086, assembly GCF_042730275.1. Taxonomy (NCBI): domain Bacteria; kingdom Bacillati; phylum Actinomycetota; class Actinomycetes; order Mycobacteriales; family Nocardiaceae; genus Rhodococcus; species Rhodococcus sp. NPDC060086. The sequence continues at coordinate 17,716 of NZ_JBHWWZ010000056.1, read as the reverse complement.
ACAGTCCGCTGTGAGGAACCCTGCGACCGCCAGGCCCACCGCCGAGACGTCATTGCGGTCGGCGAGTTGCCGAACCACCCGGTGCAGAGCGTCTTCGAGCACCGGCGCCGATCCGGGGGTCGGCGCGCGAGCAGAGTCGATCACCGCTCCGGACGCATCCACCACCGCGGCCCGGATGCTCGTGCCTCCCACGTCGATGCCGATCGTGGGCCGTTCGGGTTCAGCCATACCGTCAGTGTCCGCTGTCAGGGACGGATGGTGACGGAGATGGGCACGAAACCGCCTCGGTCCGGTGGTTCCGGAGGCGGCGGGCCGTCCGGTTCGTCGTCCGGCTCGCTGCGTGGAGGCGGCAGAAAGCGGGCCACCAGTTCTCGGATGACCGCGATCAGCGCGGCGAGTTGGGACGCCAGCGTGGTGAGCAGCTCGTGGTTCTCGCCGCGGACCAGCGCGGCAACCGCACAGAGCGGACACCAGGTACAGCCGCCCGGGGCCGGCGCGGGCGCGCTCGCCTCTGCGGTGCCCTCGTTCGGTGGGGTATCCGCGTGCGCATCACCGGGTCGCTGTGCACCGCCCTGCGCAGCCACCTGTTCCACCAGCGCCTCGACGCGGTCGAGGACGGTGTCGGCGAGGATCCTCAGATCGGCCAGGAGAGCATCGTGATCCGAACTCATTGCGGCCACACCGCCGGATCCGGAACGAAGCGCACCAGCAGATCGGTTCCGTCGAATTCCGCCTCCGAGACCGTGCAACGACGCAGACCCGACGCCAACCGCAGGCGGCGACGGATCCCGTCGGCCCCCACGACGAGATCGTCGTCGACCCGGCCGAGCGTGAGCGACGCCGGGTCGGCCAGCGGGAGATGCATCCGCATCGTGTACACCGCGTCCACCCCTGTTCCCATGTCATGACCGATCCGGACCGGTTCGACGTCGCTACTCCCCTGCTGCGACGGATCCCGGCCGCCTCGGTGGTGCTGTGTCATCTCACCGAGCGAGAGCAACCCTATCGGTTCGCTGCTTCGACGCTCGCACACAGCGACCGGCACCTCGGTGACCAGCGCACAGATCTCGTCGACGACGGTCGACTGCGCCGTACGCGCGGTCGCGATCCACTCGGCAGCGGCCCCGTCGTCGCCGAGGTCGGGCAGGATCCCATTGACGATCACGGCATCGAGCCGGAGCGTGGCCAACGCAGCCCAGGAGCGAAGCAGACGTAGCTCGGCGAATCCCGCACGGTCGGGGGTCGTGACGAGTGTCGCGCTCGTTCGGGTGCGATCGTCCAGGAGGTCGCGAACCGCACTGAGTCCGCCGAGGATCCGATCGTAGAGCGCCACGACCATCATCAGGCGCGGGTCGGATCCGGTCGCAGCGGTGATCCGGCTGTGCCGCGGCCAGATTCGATCCATGTAGTCGGAGAACGTGCGGGGTGAGGCGAGCATCCGGAACGCGTCGGCGGACGCGGGTGCATCGACGATCACCGTGTGCCACCGCCCCGCGTCGGCCAGGTTCGCCACTTCGGTGAGCGCGAGCAGCTCCTGCACGGCCGGCAGACCGATGAGCTCTTCCGGGGCCGGCAGATCGAACTGTCCGGCATGCTCGTGTCCCCCCGCGACTGTCGCGAGCCGATGCAGTGCCGCGTAACGCTGTTCGAGCAGCCCGAGCGAATCGACCTCGAGCATGTCGAGACCGTCGGCGACGGCCGTGACATCGGGCCCCGCTTCGACGGCGAGGACATCGGCAAGCGAATGTGCCTGGTCGATCGAGACGAGAAGCACGGAGCCGCCGCTCCGCGCGAGGTCGAGCGCCGTGGCCGCAGCGAGGGTGGTTCTGCCCGACCCTCCCTTGCCGAGAAACAGCCGCACGCGGGCGGGCGTCGTCCCGCGTTCGGCGCTCAGCCTTCCACCTGCTTCTTCAGTTCCTTGAGCGCGGTGTCGGTGATCACCTTCTCGGCCTTTCTCTTGAACAGGCCGATCATCGGGATGGTCAGGTCCACGGTGAGTTCGTAGTCGACCACGGTGCCGCCGCCCGGGGCATCGCCGAGGACGTAACTCCCGGACTGTGCCTTCTGGATCTCGCCGCTCTCGAGGTTCCAGCTGACCGCCCGGCCGTCCGGTGCCCAGCGGTAGCGCAGGACGTAGGTGTCCTTGACGATCCCCGCGTCGAGCACGAATCGGACGGTTTCTGCGCGGCCGTCGGGCCTGCGCTCGAGCACCTCGACGGTCTTGGCTGCCTCCACCCATGTGGGGTAGGCGTCGAAGTCCGCGATCACGGCCATCACGTGATCTGCCGGCGCATCGATCGTGATCGACCTCTTGGTCTTCTCGGCCATTCGACGAAGACTCCTTCTCAGTGCGTCCCGTGTACTGAAGGTGTGTGGCTGTCTCCGTCACCGGAGCGGCCGATACCGACGCCGTTGTCTACCACACACCGTATCGACACGGTATCGGTCCGTTCAGTCCCGGGCCTTCGGAGCCTCACCCGGCGCGCGCCCCTTCTCGAGGCGCGTCTTGACCTCGAAGGTCATCTTCTTCCCGGCCACGCGGCGCTCCCGGTTCATCGCAGCCAGGTCTAGTTCCACGACACGTTCGGAGGCGACTCCCGTCGGCTCGCAATGCAGAAAGTAGTGGACGATCGCACCGTCGAGCGAGGGTTCCAGCCATACTTCCATCGTCCCGGTCAGCGGCCCGGACACCGCCCATCGGATTCCCTGTTCCGCGCGGTCCTCACGGACGGTCAACGCGAGATCCGGCCACCACACTCGCCAGCGGTCCGCCGCGGCGATCTCCGCGGCGATGCGGACGGGGTCTGCCGCAATGAAGGTCTGGTCCGACACCTGAATGCTGCTCACGCCGCACAGCTTCACATACCGGACGGCTCGCCCATTCGTCACCCCGCGGTTCGGTGCACGGTTTCTGGTCGGTGCGGCGTTCCGCTCAGGAGGTGGCGCAGTTTTGCGCCGAGAACATCCCAGCGCCACTCGGTCGACACCCACTGCCGACCGGCAGCTCCCATCGCCGCGGCACGGTCCGGATCGGCAAGGATACCGGTGATCGCGGTCGCCACCGCCGACACCGAGGTGCCGTCGACGACGAACCCCGTCTCCCCGTCTCTCACCGTCTCGGGGGCTCCGCCCGATCGTCCCGCGACCACCGGGACACCCGTGGCGGAGGCCTCGAGGTAGACGATTCCGAGACCTTCCACGTCGAGCCCTGCGCCACGGGTCCGGCACGGCATCGCGAACACGTCCGCGATCGTGTGATGGGCTGCCAGTTCCGCGGCGGGCACACCGCCGGTGATGACGACGTGGTCCTCGACACCGGTCTTGCGGGCCAGCTCACGAAGAGTGTTCTCGTACGGGCCGCCACCGACGATGACGAGCACAGCTCCGTCGATGCGCCGCCGGATCTCCGGTAGTGCCCGGATCAGAATGTCCTGTCCTTTGCGCGGCACCAACCTCGACAGGCACAGCACCGTCGGCCGATCACCGAGTCCGTACCGTGCGCGGAGCTCGGCGCGCGCACCCGGATCCGGCCGGAAGACCTCGGTGTCGACCCCGGACGGCAGATGCTCGAGACCGGCCTGCGCACCGAATGCGGAGGCGAACCGGCGCCGGGTGTACCGGCTGACGAAGGTGACGGTGTCGGTCTCGTTGCCGATCCGGCGCAGCGCCTGGCGTGCCCCCGGCACCATCGACCAGCCCACTTCGTGACCGTGGGTGCTCGCGACGATCCGCTCGGCACCGGCACGACGCAGTACCGGCGCCAGCAGTGCCAGCGGCGCGGCGGCGCCGAACCACACCGAGTCGCACCCGGTATCGACGAGCAGACGCGACGCGCGGCGCGCGACCGCCGGGGTCGGCAACATCAGTGTCGTCGGGTGTCGCACGACCTCGAACGGCTGGGCCTCGTCGTAGCGGATGTGACTGTCGCCGCGCCAGCGCGGTGCGTACACAACGACCTCGTCGGCCGGGAGCTGTGCTGCGAACAATCGCAGGTACGACTGGATACCTCCTGGTCGGGGCGGAAAGTCGTTGGTCACCAGCAGCGTTCGCGACATGGCTACACCGTAGGGTGTGCCGGACACGGCGTGCTCGACGGGGCGGGAGCTTCAGATCCGATCGGTGAGCCATTGCCCCCATCGGTCGACAGCGTCCTTCGCGCTCACGTCCAGGATCGCGCTGAATGCGTCCCTCTGGTCCCCTTCCGAGGACGGTCCGTCGGCGAGTGTGCGGTACAGGGAAGTCAGTTCGCCTTCGCCGTACTCCTCGGCAAGGAACACCGCGAAGCTCCACGCGGTCTCGTAGGCGGTGCGGGATCGGTCAGGATCCGCAAAGTCCTTGTCGGTGGGGACCTGTGACGGTGCACCGCTGCGCAGGACCTCCACAACGAGGCTCGGGGCGATCCGGCGAATGTCGGCGCCGGTCACGGGTGCTCCGGTACCGGATCGGTAGCCGATGTAGTCGGCGTATCCCTCGAGTATCCACATCGGTGACCCGTCCACCGTCTGCGGCCGGGCCGCGATGTGTGCCAGTTCGTGCCGGAGTACCGCGCGCAGGCCGTCCGACGAGAGGCGACTGCCCGCTGCCGGACTGAAGACGATGCGTTGGCCGGTCGCCCTGTCGTGCTCGGGGTCGACGGCATCGGAGATCGCCACGGCCGCAATCTCGTGACCGTTGTGTGCGGTGCCCACCTGATCTGTGAACTCGTCGTGGCTCGAGGTGACCAGGACCAGCGAACGGGCCGGCCAGTCCGTTCCCCACACATCGGAGACCGCATCGACTGCGGAGGGCAGCTCGTCCGCAATGTTCGCGGCGAGGTCGCTCGTGTCGGGGTGAGCGAGGATCATCGACGTGCCACCGGCGGTCTCGGCGGTGGTCACCTGGAGCGGTCCATGGTCCCACGGCCCTCGCCACGTCACGGACGCGGTGCCCGGGAGCGGTCGGTCGGAGGCGATCTTCCAGCCGTCTTCCCGCGCGACGAACAGCATAGCGACGGGTTTGTGTGTCGGGGTCTCGTCGACTCCCTCGATTCCGTAGCGCAGCGACACCGTGACTGCACGGAGTGGATCGTCTCCGAACCTGCGGGCGACCGCGTCGGGAACATCGGCTGCGGGCTCGCTGCCGAGCTCGTATCCGAACTCTGTCAGCGGCACGATGCTCAGCGCCTGGGCGCGCCGGATTTCGGCGTCGAGCAATTCCGGGCCGAGGGTACTGTCGACGATCTCCGCGAGGGCTGCGCTGTCGGCGGTGCGTACCGCGTCGGCCCAGGAGTCGACGAGCGCCTGCAATTCCACACGGGTGTCGGACTCGGACTGCTCGTCGGCTCGAGGAGCGACGAGAAGCACCCCGGCCGCCGCCACGGCGAGCGCAAGTCCGGCCAGTCCGATGCGCTCCCACGGCAGACGACGATGGGAGGTAGACAGGGTCTCCGGCGCGGGCACGGCGGCAAGTGTATGCGGCGACGTGCGCTGTCCTCCGTGCCGCGTGTCGGTAATTCTCCTGCGGCGGTCAGTAGCGTCGTGCGCTGTGGAACGGGAAGCTGTCCATCGCCTGCACCTTCACCGGTACACCGAACGTGGAGGCGTGCACGATGTTTCCGTCGCCCGCGTAGATGCCGACGTGTGAGGCGTCGTTGTAGAAGATGATGACGTCGCCCGGTTGGAGATTGCCGCGCGACACCGGGGTACCGCCCTGGGCCTGCGCCTGACTCGATCGGGGCACGGTCTTTCCGACCTGCTGATATGCCCAGACCACGAGACCGGAGCAATCGAATTGGTCGGGGCCGGTGGCGCCCCATACGTACGGGTCGCCGATCCGGGTGAGTGCGGAGCGGAGCGCTCCTGCACCGTTGCCGGGGATGAGGTGTTCCATGATGCGATCGGCATCGAGACCAGGTGGGAACGGCGTGCCGGCAAGGGTCGTCTTCTCCGCGTCACTGAGGTTGTCGAAGGCGTCGAGAACCGCGGCGATCTGAGTTTCGAGTTCGGATTCCTGACGCTGCAGGTCGTCACGGAGACTCTGCGCCTGCTCGGCCGCGATACGTGCGGCTTCGGCCGACTTCTCCGATGCAGCGGCGGCCGCCGCTGCCGCCGCGCTGGCTACGCGGAATCCTTCTATTTCGCGATCGGTCTGCGCGCCGAGGACATCGAGCATCACCATCTGGTCGAGCAACTGCTGGGGTGAGTCGCTGACCATCACCGCGAAGAGGCGATTGGTGCGCGAACCGCGATAGTTGGCCTGGGCCAGTTTGTCGACAGTGGGCTTGAAGCGTGCGACCTCGGCCTGGGCTGCCGCCAGAGCATCGCGGTCGGCGGCCGAGCGAGCATCCAGTTCGTGCTGTTCCGCGATCCGCGCATCGAGTTCGATCCCGGCGTGGTGCAGGGCCTCGGTGGCTTGCTCCGATCGGCGCGACAGGTCGGCGAGATGTTCGAGTTTGGCGGTGGGACTCTCGCCGATGGGATCGGCCACTGCGGGCGAGGCCGTGAGACCCAGGATGAGAAGTACACATGCGGCGAGAGCGGTGCGAACGGCCCGTCTGCGGGAGGCGGAGAACACGAGGCTTGTCTTCCTTTCGCAAAGATCTCGATCAGGTTACGGAACCGCATAGCTTCGTGTCTACCCGCGGGTAGCGCTCGACTGTTCGTTACCGGCAGTTCCACCGCCACCTGCTCGGTCCCGCAATGACGTGAGGGTGGACCGGTGCGTCACCGATCCACCCTCACGGACACTGCTCGTCGATCAGAAGCGGCGGGCGCCGTCCACAGGCATCGAGTCGAGCGGAGCGACCTTCACCGGCTGGCTCGAGGTCGAGGCATGCACGATGTTGCCGTTGCCGATGTAGATGCCGGTGTGGCTGCCCCCGTAGAAGGAGACGACATCACCGGGCTGCAGCGCACCGACCGACACGGACTGGCCTGCAGAAGCCTGCTGATAGCTGGTGCGAGGAACGCTCAGACCCACCTGCTGGTACGCCCACTGCACGAGACCGGAGCAGTCGAACGCGCTCGGTCCGGTTGCACCGTAGACGTACGGGGACCCGACCTTGCTGAGCGCGGCGTCGGCGGCGCGCTGGCCGACCGAGCTGAACGGCGCAGTGAAGGGCGCAGCGGGAGCGGCTTCCGGGGCAGGCGGGATGAGGTTGGTGACCTCCGGCGGCAGGGTCACGCCGGCGGGAAGGTCGAAGGTGCCGACACCGGGGATGGTGACGGGCTCTGCCATCGCCGGACCGGCGGTGACGGTGATTGCACCGAGCGCGAGAGCTCCGGCGACGAGTGCGCGACGCACGGTGCGCTTGTTGTTCTGCGAGACCACGAGGGGTTGTTCTCCAATTCTTCCGTTCACCCGCCGACCGAGTTAGCTGACGGATTCGGGCCGGAAGATCAGCCCTACCCCTCTCCGCGAGTGCGGTGGAGGGGATTCACCCCAAGTAACGCGTGTGGGTCCCCGGCTCGGACGCTCGATGACGAGCGGCCGATTAGGCGGTTACCGAGCGGCTCCGACCCTCGGGAGTGGGCCGGACCAACAATTCCGCTTGGTCTCAGGAAGGTTACGAAACTGCATCGCCGAGACCAACCCGAACGTGCGCAGAATGCGACTTAAGTCCGTTTCAGGAACTTTGGGACCAGCTCCGCCATGATTTGATAACAGGCCGATAACGGCACTGAGGGCAGGTACCCCGGACCGCTCGTCCTAAACCCCGAGAGCGTGCACCGCCCATTGCACACCGCTGTAACCCACCCCAGTTCACGGTGGCGATTCGGCTCCCTCCACGCCGTCGGCGCAGCGACCCGAACGCACCACGGAACTGCCCCTCCCGCGCCCGGGAGGCATCCCGCCCGACACCTCCCGGGGTCCGACGATCGGGTCTTGTGTGATCCTCGTCTCAGCGAGGGCGGAAAGTCCGGATCGGCGGTGTGTCGGAGGCCGTTCCTACGCTCATGCGCATGACGTCGTCCCCTATCGGTTCCGACACCGGCCACGGTGTTCAGCTCAGCTTCGACGAACTGGATACTCCCCTACGCGACACCACCTTCGTCGTGGTCGATCTCGAGACCACGGGGGGACGCTCCGGCGACGACGCCATCACCGAGATCGGTGCGGTCAAGGTGTGCAGCGGTGAGGTACTCGGCGAGTTCGCGACCCTCGTCGACCCGGGCCGGTCGATACCACCCGAGATCGTCCGCCTCACCGGCATCACCACCGCCATGGTCTATCAGGCCCCTCGTATCGAGGAGGTCCTCCCGGCATTCCTCGAATTCGCGGCCGGCTCGGTTCTCGTCGCGCACAACGCGGGGTTCGACACCGGCTTCCTCCGCGCGGCAGCAGTCCGGTGCGACGTGGCGTGGCCCCGATTCCCCGTCGTCTGCACCGTCAAACTGGCGCGGCGAGTTCTCGGCCGCGACGAGGCGCCGTCGGTGAAGCTCTCTGCGCTCGCAGAATTGTTCAGCGTGTCGACGCAGCCCACACACCGCGCACTCGACGACGCACGTGCGACCGTCGAGGTCCTCCATGCACTCATCGAGCGGGTGGGGAACCAGGGGGTCCACAGCCTCACCGAATTGCGCGACTACATCCCCGCCGTCACAGCCGAACAACGCGCCAAACGCACCCTGGCCGCACACCTGCCGCACCGCCCCGGCGTGTACCTGTTCCGGGGCCCGTCGGACGAGGCTCTCTACATCGGCACGGCCGTGGATCTGCGTCGCCGCGTCCGCAACTACTTCACAGGTTCGGAGACCCGACCGAGGCTCCGCGAGATGGTCGCGCTGACCACCCGCATCGACCACGTCGAATGCGCCCACGGGCTCGAGGCCGGTGTCCGCGAACTACGGCTGATCGCCGCCCACACTCCCCCGTACAACCGTCGTTCGAAATACCCCACTCGCGGATGGTGGATCACACTCACCGACGAGCCCTTCCCGCGTGCGGCGCTCTCACGCACCCCCTCGACCGACGCACTCGGCCCCTTCTCCACCCGGAACGCAGCCGCCGCGGTCGCCGCCACCCTCGCCGAGTTCTGTGGGCTGCGCACGTGTACCCGCCGGATCGGCCGCTCCGGGCGCCACGGCGACGGCTGCCTGCCCGATGCGGTCGGAGCCTGTTCGGCAGCGTCCTTCGGCCCGCAGAGCCCCGACGAGTACTCCGTTCAAGTCCGGAAGGCACGCGACCTACTCCACGGCCACGACTCCTCGGTACTGACGCGGGCGCAGGAGCGTATCGACGAGCTGGCAGGCAAGGAGCTGTTCGAGAATGCGGCCCGACTCCGCGATCGCACCGCCGACGCGGTCCGCGCTCTACGACGGACGCAGCGCCTCGCGGCACTCGCCGCCGTCGACGAGCTGGTCGCGGCGCGTCCTCGCGCGCAAGGAGGCTGGGAGTTCGCCGTGGTGCGTGCCGGCAGGCTCGCAGCGGCCGGGGTCGCGGAGCGAGGTGTTCGCCCCATGCCGGTCGTCGACGCGATCACGGCGGGCGCGGAAACGGTACTGCCCGGACCCGGCCCGCTGCGCGGTGCACCCCAGGAAGAGACAGGACTGATCACACGGTGGCTGGACTCCGAAGGAGTGCGCATCGTCCGGACCTCCCACGGGTGGTCCGAACCCATCGCCGGTGCGGGCCGCTGGAGTGACTGGGCCGACCTTGCCCGCGAGGCACGCGATGCGTCCGGGGCGGTCCCGGAACCGGACGGCCACCGCATAGGCTGATCGTCACCGGAGGAAGACCTGCGTCACCGGAGTTACAGACAAGGAGTCCCGATGATCAATGCCATCGTTCTGATCGATGCCGACGCCCACCGCATCCCGGAGACCGCCCGAGCGGTGGCCGACCTCGCCGGGGTCGACACGGTGTATTCGTGCGCCGGGGACGTGGATCTCGTGGCGGTGGTGCGTGTCCGCGACCACGAGCAGATCGCCGAGGTGGTCACGCGGGGCATCAACAAGGTCGACGGGGTGAGCAAGACCGTCACACACATCGCGTTCCAGTCGTATTCGAGCGACGACATCGAGGCGGGCTTCTCCATAGGGAGCTGACCACCCACGAATACGTACACACGACTACATACGACTCAGGTGGTGCCCGCCCGATTCGGGTGGGCACCACCTGTAGGTCACTGCCGCAGGGTCAGCGCTGAACTTCGGCACCGAGCCGCGTCGTCACGGCAGCCCACTTCTCGAGCACCTTCGCAGCGGCACCGCTGTCGATTGCGGTCGCAGCCACCTCGAGTCCGGCGGCGAGTGCATCCTCGAGTCCATCGTCGACGCCCCGGAACGCGGCGATCGCCCCTGCGGCATTCAGAAGCACTGCATCACGGACCGGTCCGGTTTCGCCGGCGAGGCACGCCCGCGCGATCACCGCATTCTCGGCGGCGTCACCGCCTCGGAGCGCTTCGAGCGGGACCCGCGCGATCCCCAGCCTGGTGGGGTCGAGCGCCTGTACCTCGACCGAACCTCCGCGGACGAGATACACGGTCGATGTCGTCGACGTGGTCAATTCGTCGAGACCGTCGTCGCCACGAACGACCAACGCCGAATTGCCGCGCTGCGCGAGCACACCCGCAATGGTCGGAACCAACGACTCGAAGGCGCACCCGATCAGTCCGGCGCGGGGACGCGCGGGGTTGGTGAGCGGACCGAGCACGTTGAACACTGTCGGGATACCGATCTGCTTGCGCGGGGCAGCAGCGAAGCGCAGTGCCGGGTGATACACCGGCGCGAAGCAGAATCCGATGCCTGCTTCCTCGAGCGAGCGTGCAACCTGCTCCGGTCCGAGGTCGATATGCACCCCGAGTTCCTCGAGCACGTCGGCACCGCCGCTCTTCGACGAGGCGGCACGGTTGCCGTGCTTGGCCACCCGGATACCTGCTGCTGCCACCACCAACGACGCCATCGTGGAGATGTTCACCGTGTTGGCGCGGTCGCCGCCGGTTCCGACGATGTCGACGGTGTCGTCGTCCACTGGCACGAGGTTTGCGTAGCCGAGCATCGTGTCGGCGAGGGCCCGCAACTCCTCGGGCGTTTCGCCCTTCATCTTCAGCGCGACGCCGAACGCCGCGATCTGAGCAGGGGTCGCGTTGTCGGAGAAGATCTCGTCCATGGCCCAGACGGCCTCGGGTCGGGTCAGATCACGACCTGCGGTCAGAGATCCGAGTACTGCGGGCCAGCTGGCAACCACCTCATCCGCCGCCTGCCTCGCGTTCATCGCACCCACCCTTCGCCACATCCGACTCACTGTCGGGGCACTGTTGTGCCCTCCGCCGGGAAAGCTTAGCCAGGCGTCGTCGTGCGACTGCAGGCCGCGTCACTGCGGCTGGAGTGCATCCCAACCGAGGGCGTTCCCACCGAGACGTTGCGCGAGCGAGGCCATCCGCGACTTCTCCTGGGCGCAGTGCATCGCATCGAGTGTCTGGACCCGCAGCAGGATCAGCGAGACCCGGCTCTCTGCGTCTGCAGCAGCAGACTCCGAAGGTACTGAGGCAGGAGCATGCGGCGCAGCGGCGGTGTATCCGTCCTGCCCGGCCAGTGCGAGAGCCTCCTCGACCCCCGCCGCGGGCAGCTCCAGATGGTGTCGTAGGACCGCATCGTCGGATTCGATCCATCGGGGTGTGCTCTGCGCACCGCGGTCGAGCGCGGTGGAGCACGCCTCCGCGTCGTCGAACGATTCGACGACGATCACGAGATCCGGCCGGGTGGCGTCGAGAGGCTCGGATGCTCGCCGCGTCAGGAAACCGCGAATTCTTCCCAACAGCCCCGATTGTTCACTCATCCCGCCACCCTCACATCCGCCACATCTGGCTCGCCTCGTAGCCGGGAACTCGGCATTTACCTCCCCGGGGGCAGTAGAGACGCGCCGATTTCGGCCCCGATTGCCCATCACTTACTACGACGGGTCATACTAGCCAGCGTGACGAGCGCAGTAGGGACTTCAGGATCTGCAATCACACAGCGCGTGCACTCGTTGAACCGGCCCAACCTGGTCAGCGTCGGCACCATCGTGTGGTTGTCCAGTGAGCTCATGTTTTTCGCAGGGCTCTTCGCCATGTATTTCGTGGCACGGGCACAGGCGCCCGAGGGTATGTGGCCTCCGCCGCCCACCCATTTGAACCTGTGGGTAGCGGTACCGATCACCTCGGTGCTGATCGCGTCCTCCTTCACCTGCCAGCTGGGTGTGTTCGCTGCCGAACGCGGCGACGTCTTCGGTCTGCGACGGTGGTACCTCATCACCCTCGGCATGGGCACTTTCTTCGTGCTCGGTCAGGGTTACGAGTACATCGTCCTGGTCCAGGACGGCACCACTATCGCGAGCAGCGTGTACGGCTCGGTGTTCTTCATCACCACAGGCTTCCACGGCCTGCACGTGATCGGTGGACTCATCGCATTCGTGTTCCTTCTGTTCCGTACCAAGGTCAGTAAGTTCACTCCCGCGCAGGCCACCGCCGCCATCGTCGTGTCGTACTACTGGCACTTCGTCGACATCGTGTGGATCGCACTGTTTGCCACGATCTATTTCATCCGTTAGCCAGCTGAACGCTTAGGCAGCCCCCTGACGTCCAGTCAGTCCCGACTTACATATAAGGGATACAGATGAGTTCATCCCCACCTCTCGCACCCGAGGGTGACGACATGCCCGGTCGATCCTCGGCAGCCACTGCTGCCACGTCCCGCCGTCAGCGCAAGCTCAGGCGCCGCGTCACCGGCACCCTGGTGCTTGCCCTCGGCCTCCTGAGCGCAGGCTTCCTTGCTTCAGCGCTGACACCTGATCCGCAGGTGGCCACTGCGCAGGACGACCAGAGCGCGCTGATCCGTGAGGGACAGCAGCTCTACGAGACCTCCTGCATCACCTGCCACGGTGTCAACCTGCAGGGCATCGAGGACCGCGGCCCCACGCTGATCGGCGTGGGCGAGGCAGCGGTCTACTTCCAGGTGTCCTCCGGTCGTATGCCTGCCGCACGCAACGAGGCCCAGGCCGTGCGTAAGGACCCGAAGTTCAACGCCGCTCAGACCGACGCCCTCGGCGCATACATCCAGGCCAACGGTGGTGGACCGACGGTCATCCGCGACGAGAACGGGGAGATCGCCCAGTCCTCGCTTCGCGGAAACGACATCGGACGCGGTAGCGAACTGTTCCGTCAGAACTGCGCTTCGTGCCACAACTTCACCGGCCGTGGTGGAGCACTTTCGTCCGGCAAGTTCGCCCCCAATCTCGATCCGGCCAACGAGCAGCAGATCTACACCGCCATGCTCACCGGGCCGCAGAACATGCCGAAGTTCTCCGATCGTCAGCTGACGCTCGAGGAGAAGCAAGACATCATCGCGTACATCAAGTCTGCCAGCGAGACACAGGATCCGGGCGGATACGGTCTCGGAGGCTTCGGGCCCGGCGCTGAAGGTCCCACGATGTTCGCTGTCGGCATCGTCGCAGTTGTCGGCGCTGCACTGTGGATCGGAGCAAGGTCATGAGTAGCGGCGACATGCCGAACAAGCACTCGATCGAGAATCTCGATCAGATGAGCCGCGACGATCTCGTCGAGCTCGGCACGAACCTCGACGGCGTCGATGTCGTGTTCCGCAAGGATCGGTGGCCCGTCGAGGGCACCCGCGCCGAGAAGCGCGCGGAGCGCAACGTAGCTGCCTGGTTCACCCTCGCCGGCCTCGCAGGTATTGCGTTCATCGCCGTCTACCTGTTCTGGCCGTGGGAATACCAGAGCATCGACGACCCGCAGTACGGGTGGTACAACCTCTACACCCCGCTACTCGGTCTGACCTTGGGTCTGTCGATCCTCGGCATCGGTGTCGGCGCAGTCCAGTTCACCAAGAAGTTCATCCCCGAAGAGGTGTCGATCCAGGATCGTCACGACGGCCCGTCGTCCGAGGTCGATCGCAAGACGATCGTCGCGGAACTGTCCGACTCGCTGCAGACCTCGACGCTCCCCCGTCGCAAGCTCATCAAGCGGACCGCCATCTTCGGTGGTGGCGCATTGGGTGTCGGACTGATCATGCCGCTCGGCGGACTGATCAAGAACCCGTGGGCCGAGGGCGACGACTCGCCGCTCTGGGGATCCGGCTGGACTCCCCGTTACCCGGGCGAAACCATCTACCTGCGCCGCGACACCGGCCGGCCGCAGGACATCGTTCTGGTGCGCCCCGAGGACCTCGACGCAGGCGGCATGGAGACGGTCTTCCCGTTCCGTGAAGCCGACCGCGGCGACGACCACGCACTGCTCGACAGCCTTCGCGGCATCCGCAACTCCGTCATGCTCATTCGACTGCGGACCGACGACGCCGAGCGTGCCATCAAGCGCAAGGGTCAGGAGAGCTTCAACTACGGCGACTACTTCGCCTTCTCGAAGATCTGCACCCACCTCGGCTGCCCGACCTCGTTGTACGAACAGCAGACCAACCGGATTCTCTGCCCGTGCCACCAGTCGCAGTTCGATGCACTCGAGTACGGCAAGCCGATCTTCGGTCCCGCTGCTCGCGCTCTTCCGCAGCTGCCTATTACAGTGAATGAAGAGGGCTTCCTCGTCGCCAACGGCGACTTCAACGAAGCTCTCGGCCCGGCATTTTGGGAGCGTCGCCCGTGAGTACTGCAACTCGATCACACGCTGCAAAAGCAGGCGAGAACCTCGACTCGCGGTATCACCTTTCTGCCGGCATCCGCCGTCAGATCAACAAGGTGTTCCCCACCCACTGGTCGTTCCTGCTGGGCGAAGTCGCCCTGTACACCTTCATCATCCTGTTGATCTCCGGTGTCTTCCTGACGCTGTTCTTCGACCCGTCGCTGGCCCACGTCACCTACGACGGCGTCTACACACCGCTCCGCGGTGTCGGCATGTCCCGCGCGTACGAAACGACCCTGAACATCTCCTTCGAGGTGCGCGGCGGTCTGTTCGTCCGGCAGATCCACCACTGGGCAGCGTTGATGTTCGCGGCGTCGATCATCGTCCACCTGCTTCGCATCTTCTTCACCGGCGCGTTCCGTCGCCCGCGTGAAGCGAACTGGGTCATCGGCTCTCTGCTGCTCATCCTTGCGATGTTCGAGGGCTTCTTCGGTTACTCGCTCCCCGACGACCTGCTCTCCGGTACCGGCCTCCGCGCCGCGTTCTCCGGCATCACGCTGTCGGTTCCGGTCGTCGGTACCTGGCTGCACTGGATGATCTTCGGCGGAGATTTCCCCGGCGAACTGATCATCCCGCGCTTCTACGTCCTGCACGTGCTGCTCGTCCCGGGCATCATCCTGGCTCTGATCGCCGCGCACCTCGCGTTGGTCTGGTACCAGAAGCACACGCAGTTCCCCGGCCCCGGCCGCACCGAACAGAACGTGGTGGGTGTGCGCATCCTCCCCGTGTTCGCAGTCAAGTCCGGCGCGTTCTTCGCGATGACCTTCGCCGTGCTGGCCCTGATGTCCGGCCTGTTGCAGATCAACCCGGTGTGGAACATCGGCCCGTACAACCCATCGCAGGTGTCTGCGGGGTCGCAGCCCGACTTCTACATGATGTGGACCGACGGTCTGGCTCGAATCTGGCCGGCGTGGGAGCTGTACCTGTTCGACCGGTACACGATTCCTCAGCCGTTCTGGATCGCACTGCTCATGGGCCTGGTATTCACCGTGCTGATCCTCTACCCGTGGATCGAGAAGAAGTTCAGCAAGGACGACGCACACCACAACCTGCTGCAGCGTCCGCGTGACGTTCCGGTGCGCACCGGTCTCGGTGCAATGGCGCTCGCGTTCTACACCGTTGCCACGCTCATGTGCATCAACGACCTGATCGCGTACAAGTTCGATATCTCCATCAACGCGACGACGTGGATGGGTCGTATCGGACTGGTCATTCTGCCTCCGCTCGCGTACTACATCGCCTACCGGTTCTGCCTGGGTCTGCAGCGCAGCGACCGTCAGGTGCTCGAGCACGGCATCGAGACGGGCATCGTCCGTCGCCTGCCGCACGGCGAGTACATCGAGATCCACCAGCCGCTCGGCCCGGTGGACGACCACGGACACCCGCTTCCGCTCGACTACCAGGGCGCTACGGTGCCCAAGCGGATGAACCGCCTGGGCAGCGCTGGTAAGCCCGGTGCCGGTAGCTGGTGGAGCGCGGATCCGGCCGGCGAGTCGGCTGCACTCGAAGCCGCTCATCACGAGAGCGAGGCCGAGCTGCGTACGATCCTGAAGGAATACCAGGACCGTATCCACAGCGACGCCGACGGAGACGAATCCAAGGCGCTGTCCGACAAGGACGTGACCGACAAGGACGGCAACAACGAAGCGCACTGACGCTTCCTGCTCGACCTCAGAGGGCCCCGAACCGATCCGGTTCGGGGCCCTCTGCCCGTTTCCGGACTCTCACCCCACGCGGACGCCCATGCCGGCGAGGAACTCGCGGGTACGACCCAGTCGGCGGTCGGTGGAGAAGACATGCCACTGCTCGGCGATGCCCTCCTGGTCGACGAGGTCTCGGAACCGGTGGAATGCGCCCTTGCCCTCGATCGCGCGCTCCAGTTGCTCCCGCAACGCCCCATCATGCTGCCTCTCGGCGAACGCCTCCATGTCGCGCCAGCCGTCCCGCGAGTCGGTGCGGTCGAACCGGATCCAGCGGTCGGGCTCCGCCTCCACGTCGACGGCGGCGTCCCCTCCGATCATCATCGGGTCAGTGATGCTGTCGTCGTACACGTCCCCGGTGCGCAGATCCACGAAACCACCGGTCGACATGCCCGGATCTCCTTCGATTCCGGTACCGAGCATCTCGAGGTCGACCGGAACCGCCCGCCCTGGTAGCGGCTCGCCGCGCAGACACGCGAGCAGGTCCTCGGCCAGCACCCCGTCACCTGTGCCGGCGCGCAGTGTCAGCCGGTTGACGACCGACAGTGCCACCGGCTCGGTGTCCTGACGTCTGTGCTCGAGCGCCATCGGTATTCCGGCCCCCACCTGCTGTAGGGCATCGTCGACGTCACGTCCTCTCAGCGCGGCGAGGAAGCGGGCCGCATCGCCTGCCGCGATAGCTCGGCGAAGCTCGGGCAGGTCGAGGACGGGTACCTGCTCCTGTGCGGGCCACGCATGCAACAGCATCGGATGGGGCCGACTCGGTCTCCGTGGCACCCGGCGCTGCCCGTCGTCGTCGGCCCACCGGCGCCCGTACTGATCCGGGATACTGCCCCAGCCCCAGTAGGGCAAGGGAGCATCGGGACAGATACCCAGTACCTCCGCGGGGTCGATCTTCTCCTGCCCGACCACGCACCGGTGCGTCCAATCGTCGCCGAGGTCGAAGGTGAACTGAAACTCCGATCCGAGGCCGAGTAGCCGAGCGACCTTTGCCGATTCGATGTCCACCGGCTCGGTGAGGGGCCCACCGATCGACTCTGCCATCTCGGCTCCCGTCTCTTGGTCGGTGACCACTCTGCCGTCGGCGAGGGTGAACACCGACAGGTGCGCGCGGTCCCACCGCGCGAAGGCATCGTTGACGGCGTCGGCGAGGTCCATGAAGGTGTGGGACGGCCCGACCGCGAAGACGCGACCGGGCCATGGCCACAGCTCCTCGCCGCGCCCGCCGAGCAGTTCCACGGTCACCGACAACCACGTTCGTGCCATCCTCCGAGGATGACACGCGGGCCGAGCCACCGTGGACACAGCCGAGAGAAACCGTGTCCGGGTCTACCGCCATCCTGCTCATCGAACCTGTCCGGGACACGAACGACGGCGGGCGCCGCACCCGTGTGGGTGCAGCGCC
>NZ_JBHWWZ010000055.1:0-32566 GCF_042730275.1 Rhodococcus sp. NPDC060086 | reverse complement strand
CGACTCGTCTTTGCTCGACACCGGGTCGGCGTCGGGCAACAACCAATCCGGAGCGCTCAGGTCGACACGTGGGACTCACGAAAGATTGAGGTTAGGATGGGTGGCCGCCGCTGCTGGATGTGGCGGCGTTCGTCGACGCTGTCGTCCCATTTCAGAATTGACGTACGTCGAAATGGGGACACCCGGTCGCGTTATGACCTGCGGACCGGTGCGAGGAAGGCGTGTATAGAGTCTGTGGCAGTAGCCGGCGCCGCCGAGTTCGGTGAGCAGCTGCGCGCCGAGACCCTCCCAGCGGAAGGTGCCTTCGATGACTTCACTTCCGCCGTGGCCGCTCGTCCCGTTCACGGACTGCGCATGCACTCGGCTGATCAACGCGCGTTCG
The DNA here is from genome assembly GCF_042730275.1 of Rhodococcus sp. NPDC060086. Taxonomy (NCBI): domain Bacteria; kingdom Bacillati; phylum Actinomycetota; class Actinomycetes; order Mycobacteriales; family Nocardiaceae; genus Rhodococcus; species Rhodococcus sp. NPDC060086. The sequence goes on along the minus strand of NZ_JBHWWZ010000055.1, from coordinate 32,184 downwards.
GAGACGGTCACGAGCAAGCCGGCGTTCAAGGCGGCCGCGGCCCGCCGCCGCTGTGTCTTGCCGGCGGATGGTTATTTCGAGTGGATGACGGGTGAGTACGGGAAGAAGATTCCGTTCTTCTTGCACGCCGATGTGCCGGTGTCGATGGCCGGCCTGTATGAGTTGTGGCCGAATCCGGATATGCCCGAGGATGATCCGGACCGGTGGTTGTGGACGTGCACGGTGTTGACGCGGCGGGCGAGATCCATGACCGGTCGCCGGTGATCTTGCCGGAGACGTTCATCGGGCCGTGGCTCGACACTTCGCTGACCGACCGTGACGACGTGGACGCGTTGCTGAACTCGGTCCCGGAGCCGCATCTGGATCTGTATGAGGTGAGTACGGTGGTGAACTCGCCGCGCAACAACACCTCGGATCTGCTGTGCCCTGTGCACCGGTGAGCGCATAGGGGACATGCCATCTGGCCAGCGTATGGGCGTATTTGGGGAGCATGTAGAAGGGAGGCGGGGATGCAGCGGTGATGGCTGCACCACGGAGTGTCGGTGGCTTGTCTACGGTCTCGTGGCATGAACAGTGCAAGCGCCGACGCCGACGGTATCGCCGCGCAGACAGTTGAGGGGCCGGCTGCTCACCGCGGTGCTTGCCGCGCAGCTCCTGCTGAAGGCGCTCGACGGCAGCAACATCTCCGCCACGTTCATCGCGGCCGATGACTGCACGAAGTGCCCACCAGCGCACCCGACCACCTGACGTGACATCGCGCGGCGCGGCCGGCTGCGCCGTCCGCGGGGATATGTCGGAGGGGAAGGTCAGGATCAGGGTACGAACTGCACTCAATGAAGGGTGATCAGCGTGCGCGATCCGGAGAAGAGCGATACCTCACTCGAGGGCGATGCCACGCAGTCGCGGCAGGTCACGACGAAAGATGCCTGGGGAGTCGAGTTCGGCGACATCACCCTCCACGAGGGGCCGTGGCGACGCGGCGGTGACCGCGGGCAGATCTACGTCGTCGAGTTCGATTCGGGGTGGGTCAAGGTCGGGCACTCGACGGTCTGGGCGAACCGTCGCAGCCAGCTCGACTCCGAGTTCGGGAGCCGGTACGGCTGGGCCATCGAGCGTGACTGGCAGTCCGGCTCGTTCTCCGCGATCCCGGGAGACGATGGGGCGCGGCCGGCGTTGAGGGAGCTGGAGATACAGGTACTCGACTTCGTTCGGCGTATCCCGGGCGTGCAGGTGTTCAGCGACGAGCTGCCGGGCCGTGGTCGCGGGGTGTGTGGGATTGGAGAGACTGAGACCTTCCGTGGGCGTTCGTTCGGTGACCTGGTCGCGTGCGCGGATGTCCTTGCTCGGTGCAGTCCGGCGGAGTGACCCAATCTCGTTCGGGGACGTGTCATTGTGTCAGGTCAGGTGGCCATTTCGTGTGGTCGTGAGTTGGGAGCCCCGAGGCGACGCACTCTGGCGCCGCGGCCGCCACGGATGCGTCGTGACCGCCAACGCGATCATGACGCGGTCCAGTTTGGTTCGTCTCTGAAGGAGGGGTAGTCGTTGCCTGACCACGAAGAACTCACCGCCCGACACACGGCGACACTGTCGGCGTTCGTCATCCGCGCCCGACGGCAGGTCCGCCTGCCGCAGGCGGTCAGCGAGCAGGTCGACACCATCGCCGCCGTCCAGGGCCGACGCGCCGCCGAGGTCATGCGCGAGGCCATCACGCTCTACGTGCAGGAACATCAGACCGCACAGTGATGAGATGTTCGCGCTCGAGGTGCTCATCGGAGTGGACATCTCCTCGATCGCCTCGTCGAGCCGGGATGTACTTGCGAATCGCCACATCCGTCTTGATCGGGGATCGGAGACCGGTTCGCCCGAGATTCCTTCGCCTCGGTCGGTTGTAGAACAGACATTTCGACGCGGTGGTTGATCTCATCGGTGACCTCCACCGCCGCGAAGACGTCGAATCCATCGGGCAGGGTGGCGATCAGCTCCGCCGCCTCGCTTCCAGCGGGGCCGTATCTGCGATCCCGGTCATGTACCAGGCCGCGCCGGTCGTGCACACGGGTACGGACACGCCGAAAGTTCACACTCCTGTGCACACGACCCCGAATGCGCAGGTCACTCGTGCAGCCGACTTCGGACATTGACAAACAGCAGTACCACGATCACCGGGACGACCGGAGGTCGGTGAAGTTCATGCCGGTCGAGGCGAGGACGAGCAGTAGCGCGTCGCGGCGGCCGAACACCCCGGCGGCGGACCAGCCCGCGACCGGCAGCACGAGTGCTGCCTTCAGAAGGAGCGGAGCGATCCGTTCGAGGCGGTCGGCGCGGCCGGCATCGAGGTGGTGGCGGACAGAGGGCCTCGGTGCCCCCCCGGGCGGGTAGTAGCGGCGGGTGTGTACGGCGTTGATCGCCGAGAGCCGCCGCTGCCGTTGGGTCGCGACTGCGGCGGGATGCTCACGCAGAAACAGCGCAAGCGCTTCCGGGGCGACCTGGAGGGGGGAGTGGTGCACCAGTCGGCGAACAGCGCCAGCCGCGCCGATACCGGGGGGCACCACCGGGGCCGAGGTAGGGGAGGTTGACCCGTCCAGCGGACATGAGGACGGGCGGCTTCAGCCGTCGGGTGCGTGGAGGTGTGTGAGTGGGATGGTCAATCGGAAGTGCCCTTCGTCGAGCGCCGGGGACGCGACCCGTTCTCGAGAGGTTCGAACAGGACGGCGGTGTTGAGGGTGGCGAGTTCGCGGCTCGCGGCTTCGTACAAGCCGGTGAGTACCTGCATCGATCGCGACGCGTGCCGCAACTTCGTCGTGGTGTCGCTCAGTTCCTCGAGGTTGGACACCAGGGTTTCGCGACGCAGCTGGGCATAACGGTCGGTGACGGCCCGACCCTTCTCGGTGACGGTGAAGACCGAGGAGGTGCCGGCCTTCCGTCGTTCGAGTAGGCCGAGACTGACGAGCTTGCGGAGGTTGTACTGCAGGTTCGGCAGATCCTCCCGGTTGGTCAGCTGGGCGATCGTCGCGGTGTCCTTGGACCGCTCCTGCATTCGTACGACGTGCAGCGCCACGATCTCGTTGAATGCCAGGTCGAGATCTGTGGCGGCTCGGATCGCCTGGATGGCGAAGCGCTGGAAGCCGCCCTCGGCTTGGAGGATCGCGAACTCGAAGGACGTCAGCGCGTCCTCGTAGGCGTTCTCGGCGAGATGCCAGCGTCTGCCGGTGGGCAGGGGTGCGGTATCGCTGGTCGGCTCGGAGTCTGCGCTGGTCATCACTGTCTTCCGCGATCGGCCCGGGCTTGCGCCCCGCGGCGGTGGCGCCGCGCGAGTTCACGGTATCAAGATTGCGCGCATGTGTTCAATGTAAATTTCGTGGAATTTCTATTGACGTTTCATGAAACTTCGATACTGTGGCTTCAGACACAGCGATGTGTCACCCCACACTTCTCCGAAACCCGGCTTCCGGGTCCCTCGCGGTCGTGCCGGCCCACGAGCCGACCGAAACCCCACCCACCACCTCCAGGGAGGTTGTCCCATGACCGCTATCTCGCACAGCGGATCGTCGGCGGGAGTCACCCGCCAGTACGCCCCATATGTCCAGGCAGACTGGGGCTTCGCCAACCATTGGTATCCCGCTCTGCTCTCCCACGAGCTCGAGGACGGCAGCGCCAAGGGCGTCACCATCGGTGGACATGACATCGCGTTGCGCCGCAGCGCCGGCAAGGCCTACGCGGTATCCGATCGGTGCATCCACCGCGGGGTGAAGCTCTCGGCGAAACCGATGTGCCTGTCCGAGGGCACGATCACCTGCTGGTACCACGGCTTCACCTACGGACTCGAGGACGGAAGCCTCACGACGATCGTCGGCAACCCCGACGACTCGCTGATCGGAAAGGCCGGCATCCGGACCTACCCGGTGGAAGAGGTCAACGGGATCATCTACGTGTTCGTGGGTGAGGAGGATTTCGGCACCCCTCCGCCGCTCGCCAACGATCTTCCTGCACCGGTCACCAACGATCCCAACGATTCTCCGGTTCCGCACCTACTCGATGAGGGCATCGTGATCCGGGGGATCCACCGCAAGCTGGTCGGCAACTGGCGCCTCGCGGCCGAGAACGGCCTCGACCCGGGGCACCTGCTGGTGCACTGGGACAACCAGATCCTTGTCGCTCTGGACCGCGCTCTGCCTCTCGGCGTCAACGCTCTCACCGACTCCGCGACCGAGGAGATCGACATCGAGAACGGTCCCAAGGGCGTGATGAACCGCTACGACCGTCCCGACCTGTACCAGCCGGTTCTCGACAACCCCAAGGTCAACATGAAGGCTCGCGGCACGGTGCCGCACTACTTCCGCACATCGCTGTGGGTTCCCGGTGTCCTGATGGTCGAACACTGGCCCATCACCGATCACGTCCAGTACGAGTTCTATGTCCCGATCGACGATCATCATCACGAGTACTGGGAGGTCATCGCTACCCGCGCCCGTACCGACGAGGAGATCGCGGAATTCAACTTCAAGTACGACAACTTCATGCTGCCGCTGGCACTGGAAGGTTTCAACAACAGTGACGTCTTCGCGCGTGAGGCCACCGAGGAGCACTACACCCGCTTCGACGGCTGGAACAACGAGATGCTGTGCGACATGGATTATTCCATCATCGCGTGGCGCAAGATGGCAGCTCGCCACCCCCGGGGCTTCTTCGAGTCGCCGTACCTCGACGAGGACTGAGCCATGACGATCACCCCGACCGAAGCGGTCGCGACGTCCGGTACAGATGTCACCCACACCGTGGACCTGACGTTCGCGGACGGCACCAAGACGGTGACCGTGCCTGCAGGCTCGACGGTCCTCGAGGCGGCAGAGGCCGCCGGGGTCCGCCTGGTCAGCCAGTGCACCGTCGGTACGTGTGGCACCTGCGTCGGCAAGGTCGTTCGCGGCGACCTCCAGATGCCTCGGGATCGAGTGTTCTCCTTGCGACAGGACGAGATCCGCGACGGACAGCGCCTGTTGTGCCAGTCGGTGGCGTGCGCGGACAGTGAAGTCGAACTCGACTATCCGGCCTCGATGCTGGACGACTACCCGCTCGTCGCCGCCACCGCCAAGGTCGGGGCGATCACCTGGCTCGGAGAGTCGGTGGTGGAACTCGTGCTCAAACTGCCGAAATCCGTCCGGTTCGCCTTCCGCGCGGGGCAGTACGTCCGGATGCAGGTGCCGGGTACCGAGGAGTGGCGCTCGTACTCGATGGCCTCGGGTGAGCGCGACCGCAAGAAGCTCACCTTCACCATCCGGGTCCTGCCGTCGGGGGCGATGTCGGACTATCTCCGCAACGGTGCCGTGGTCGGCGACAAGATCGAAATCGAAGGCCCCAGCGGCGCATTCGGTCTCGTGGAGGAATCCGGCCCCACGTTGATGATCGCCGGCGGCACCGGTCTCGCGCCGATGCTGTCCATGCTCGAGAATCTGCAGACCGCTCGCGAGGACACCCCGATCCGCCTGGTATTCGGATGTACCAGGGAAGCGGATCTGTTCCACCTCGACGAACTCCGTGCACGGCAGAGTTTCATGCGCACTCTCGACGTCCGGGTCGTGTCCGATGAGCCGACCTCCATCGACGGGGTCCTCACCGGAAACCCGGTCAGCGTCCTCACCGCGGACGACGTTCGTGACCCCCGTACTGCCGCCTATCTCTGTGGACCTCCCGCGATGCTCGCCGCCGCGCACGACCGGCTGGTCGAACTCGGCCTGCCGGCCGAGCGCATTCACGCCGAGCAATTCCTTCCCAGCTAGCCGCTCGCCGCGGCACCCCTTTCGAAACAGAGGACGATATGAGCATCACCCGCTTGGGCGCTCTGAGTGTCGATGTCTCCGATCTCGACACCTGGCGTCAGGTCTTGGTCGATCTGCTCGGCCTGCAGGCCCGCCCCCGAGTCGACGACAGCGATCCACTGCTGATCCGGCTCGACGACCATCACCACCGCATTGCGTTGTACCCCGCGGACGAGGACCGGATCCGGGCCATCACCTGGGAGGTCGACGACCTCGACGATCTCCGTGATGTCGCGGAGCGGGTCGCGGCCGAGGGCATCGACGTCGAATGGATCGACACCGGCTCACCGGAAGAGCGACTTGCCGTCGCGGCGTTCCGATTCACCGACGCCGACGGTTTTCCGAACGAGGTGGTCTTCGGGCCCACGATCGACCACACCCCGCTTGCCGGGGGAGGGGTGATCAGTGGGTTCGTCACCGGTGAACTCGGCCTCGGTCACGTGGTCCTGATGTGCAAGGACTACCCCGCCGCGGTCGACTTCTACACCCGCGTCCTCGGTTTCGACCTCACCGACTACATCGTCTGGGACGGCGCGGACGCCACCTTCCTGCACTGCAATCCGCGGCATCACAGCCTGGCCTTGATGAACGAGTGCTTCAGCTTCACAGGCGGCGACTTCAACCATCTGATGATCGAAGTGGCATCCCTGGACGACGTGGGCCGCGCCTACGATCTCGTCACCGGTGCGGGGATCGCACTGCAGATGACCTTCGGCCGACATACCAACGACGGCGTCACGTCGTTCTACATGCGTACACCGTCCGGCTTCGCGATCGAGATCGGCTACGGAGGCGAGAGGATCGACTCCGACAGCTGGGAGGTCAAGACCTTCCGCTCGCCGTCGCGGTGGGGCCACGAGCCACAGAAGGCCGGATGAATACCGTGACCGGTTCCGACACCGGCTCTCCGATCGCCGGCATCCTCGCCGACGAGCACCCGAGTGTGTCTGCCGTCGAGCGCTGTCTGGACCGGATCGCGAAGCGTGATCACGTAGTCGGGGCATGGGCGCACCTCGACCCCGGTCTTGCGATCGAGCAGGCCCGGGCGCGGGACGGAGAAGAGCGACGATCTCCGCTGCACGGCATTCCCATCGGGCTCAAGGACATCATCGAGACCGGCGACCAGCCGACCGGTTACGGGTCGAGTCTGTGGTCCGGTTGGCGACCCGTGCAGGACGCGGAGGTCGTCCGCCGGCTCCGGCGCGACGGCGCCGTGATCCTCGGCAAGACGACCACCACGGAGTTCGCTACCTACCGGCCTACTGCGACCCGGAATCCGCACGGGCTCGGTCGAACTCCGGGTGGATCGTCGAGTGGGTCCGCAGCTGCCGTCGCGGACGGTCAGGTGCCGCTCGCACTCGGCACCCAGACCGCAGGGTCGGTGCTGCGGCCGGGTTCGTTCTGCGGGGTGTTCACGCTGAAGCCGACCTACGGGCGGTGGCCGTTCGACGGGGTCCTTCCCGTCGCGCTGACTTTCGACACCGTCGGTGCCTTCGCTCGTCATCCGGCATGGCTGGGTGCGATGGACGAGTCGCTCTCGACCGACGGAGCCTCCACTCCGCCGGCGTCGGTCCTTCCGGCGTTGCACGAACTTCGGGTAGGGATTCTCCGGCCGCCGTGGGCGGACCGGGCCACCTCGGCCGCAGCCGCGCTGCTCGACGAGTTCGCGGAGAATCTGCGCGGTGTGGTGGCCGACGTACGGGACGTGCCGGTCCCGGACGCGCTGGGCGCGCTGGACGGTGCGCACACCCTGATCATGGCCGCGGAAGCCGCCGCCTCGCTCGCCGAGCGTGTCACCCGGCCACACGTCGAGCGCGTCTCCGAGCAGTTGCATCGCTTTCTCCATGAGGGGCGCACCGCCGCTCCCAGCGAGATTCAATGGGCACGTCAGGTGCTACGGGACGCCCGAACGTTCGTCGGACGTGCCTTCGATGAGGTCGATGTGCTGGTCACCCTCGCGGCGCCGGGCGAGGCCCCGCCGATCGAGTCCGGCACCGGAGACCCGGTGTTCAACAAGCTCGCAAGCATCGCCGGATGCCCCGCGGTCGGCCTGCCCGCCGGGCGCGGAATCGAGGGCCTGCCCCTCGGCATCCAGATCATCGCGCCCCACCACGCCGACCAGGCGCTGGTCCGCATCGCGACGTGCCTGACCGACCGCGTCGGACTGGCGCATCGCTTCGAGGTCCATGAGGAAGCCGACCGTGACTGACATCGTCACCACCACCGACGTCGCGACACTCGATCCCGCCCGGCGAGAGATGTACGAGAAGGTCTGTGCCAAGCTGAATCCCGACCGTTTCAGGGACCTGCTCGTCGGCCTGGTGAACATCCACAGTCCGACCGGCCGGGAGCGTCCTGCGTCCGAGTACATGGCGAGCCATCTGCAGGAAAAAGTGGGTATCGACGCCCGGTACCAGCCGATCTCCGAGCACACCGGCAACGCGATCGGTGAGCTGCCGGGCAGCGGCGGCGGAAGCCGGCTGCTCCTGTACGCGCCCATCGACACGCACATCGACCCCGAGACCGACGTGCCGTGGGTCGGCAAGTCGTTGCGGCCCGACATGATTCCCGAGGCCAAAGTCGACGGCGACCTGGTGATCGGGCTCGGTGCCGCCAACCCGAAGTGCATGGTGGCAGGGCTGACCGAGGTGCTGCACGCGGTCGTCGACGCGGACCTACCTTTACTCGGCGACCTCGCCATCGGCTTCGCGGGCGGCGGGATGCCGGTCAGTATGAGCAATCGCGACCAGGTCGGCATGAGCAGCGGCGTATTCCACCTGCTCACCCACGGCATGATACCCGATCACGCGATCGTGCTGAAGCCGTGGTGGGCGGTATATCCGGAAGAGCCCGGGATGTGCTGGTTCAAGGTGACGGTGCACGGTACCTTCGGGTATGCGGGCATCAGCCGCGGCACCGAGGGTTTCCGGTCGTCGATCGTGCCCGCGGCCACTGTCATCCAGGAGGTCGAGGCCTGGCTCCCGGAATACACCGCACGCAACACCTCCGGATCGACGCTGCCGGAGGGCTGGATCTCGGCGGTTCGTTCCGGAAACCCCGACAAACCGGCCTTCCCGTCCGCGGCGACCGAAATCTACCTCGACGTCCGGGTCAACCCCCGCACCACGCCCGGCGAGGTACGCCACCAGTTCGCCGAGATGATCCGCGCATTGCGCACACGCCATCCCGACATCGAACTGGACTGGGAGATGTACGGATCGCTGCCGGGCGGCATGACCGACCCCGACAACTGGATCATCCGGACCTGCCGACGCGGTTGGGAGGAAGTCGAAGGCAAACCCTACGAGTCGACCCCGCTGCTGGGCGGCCAGACCGACGGCACCCTGATCCGCCGCCTCGGAATTCCCTGTGCCCGAATCGGTTACCCCTGGCCCCCGGCAAGCGCCCCGGCCGAACTCAACGAGGGTCTCGGCGGCATGGGTGTCGCCTCGGTGACCGACGTGATGATGGCGACCCGCGCCATCGCCTTCGCCGTCGTGGACACCTTGACCCGTACCCGAGAGGAACTCGACCTGTGAAGCGTGTACTGAACATCGTTCCTGTCCCGGTTCCGCCGGAGGCTCTGGACGCTTTCGCCGCCCAACTCTCCGGGGACTTCGTGCACCCGGCATTCGAGAACGTCTTCGTTTCGGCGCGCAACGGCGGTGGCAGCCTCGACAGTGCCTACGAGACAACTCTCGCGGACGCCTTCGTGCTCGACGCGGGCTGCCGCGCGGAAGAGCAGGGATACGTCGGGGTGTGTGTGAACTCGATGAGCGATTCGGCGCTCGCCGCCCTCCGGTCCCGACTGTCCATCCCGGTCGTCGCGCCGAGCCAGGCCACCATGCTGCTGGCCTGCCTGCTCGGCAAGAAGTTCTCGGTCGTCACTATGTGGCCGCAGTGGCACGAGTTGTACCACAAGGCAGCTCGCGAGAACGGCATCACCTCACGGCTGGCGTCCGTACGCGACATCGGTGTCCGCCCGGACGCCGCCGAACTGCTTGCAGGCAAGGAGGAGTTCGTCTTCGCGGCGCTCGAGCGTGAGGCGAAGGCCGCGGTCGCGGAGGACGGTGCCGACGTCATCATCCTGGGCTCGACGACCATGCATCAGAGTCACGCCCACCTGTCCACCGTCCTCGACGTGCCGGTGCTCAATCCCGGTGTCGTGGCCTACAAGATGTGCGAAATGCTCGTGCAAACCGGCTTGTCACACAGCAAGCAGGCCTACCCCCCACCCGAACGGCCGCAGGACGACCTTCTCGCCGCCGTGGCCTCCGTCTTCCCCTCCCAGGAGTCCTGATGCAAACAGCTACCAATCCCGAAGTTGCGCACACCATCCGCACCGGCGGGTTCGAGACCAACTATCACGATGTGGGGTCGGGAGACGGTATCCCGGTGCTGCTCCTGCACGGCTCCGGCGCCGGTGTCTCGGCCTGGGCCAACTGGAGGGGCCTGATCCCGGTGCTCGCCGAGCAGCGCCGGGTGATCGCGCCCGACCTCGTCGGTTTCGGGTACACCACCCTCCCGGACCCGGTTCGATTCGAAATCTTCGATACCTGGATAGACCAGATCATCGCTCTCCTCGACGGACTCGACGTCCCGCAGGTGCACGTAGTCGGCAACTCGTTCGGCGGGGGACTCGCGCTGCACCTGGCGGTCCGGCACCCGCAGCGGCTCGGCCGGATCGTGCTGATGGGAGCGGGCGGTGTGCAGTTCGACTTCACACCCGAGCTCGACGCGCTGTGGGGATACACCCCCTCGGTCGAGAACATGAAGAAGATCATGGACATCATGGCCTACAACCGGTCCCTGGTCACCGACGAGCTGGCCGAGCTGCGGTACCGCGCCACGGCCCGCCCCGGCGCGCAGGAGGCCTTCGAGCAGGTCTTCCCCGAGCCCCGACAGCGGTGGCTGGACGCGCAGATCGTGCCCGACGCCGACCTGGCCGCGATCGAGCACGAGGTGCTCATTCTGCACGGTCGGGAGGACCGGGTTGTGCCGGTGGCCGCGTCGCAGGCGATGTTCGACCTGATTCCGAACTCGCAGCTGCACGTCTTCGGCAAGTGCGGTCACTGGACGCAGATCGAGCACGCCGCACGTTTCCAGCAGTTGGTCGGTGCATTCTTCGCCGAAGACACTGCGGAGGCGAACAAGGTATGACCGATCGGGGGCGAAGCGTTGCAGTGGTCGGTGCCGGTATAGCCGGCCTGTGTTCGGCGAAACTGTTGTCGGAGTTCGGATTCGATGTCCATGTCTACGATCGGACCCCGGACGTCGGTGGCGTGTGGAGCGTGACGCGGCGGTATCCCGGTGTCACCACCCAGAACAACAAGGGCACGTATGCGTTCTCGGACTTCCCGATGCCGGACGAATACCCCGAGTGGCCCACCGGGGAGCAGGTCCAGCGGTACCTCGACGACTATGTCGAGCACTTCGAGCTCCGGCGCCTGCTGCGTCTCGGCACCGAAGTGGTCTCGGCGGAACAGGACCTGGTGTCCGAGCGGTGGACGGTCACCACTCGACACCTCGACTCGAGCGAGACCGCGGTCGGCGAGTACGACTACCTGGTCGTGGCCAACGGCATCTTCTGCGACCCGTTCGTTCCGCCCTACGAGGGTCGAACGGAGTACGAGGCGGCCGGTGGTCGGCTCTGTGCGGCATCGGACTTCCACGACCTCGCCGATGCGGCGGATCGCGATGTGCTGGTGATCGGGTACGGCAAGTCGTCCTGCGACGTTGCAGAGGCACTGAGCGATGTCGCGGCGTCGACCACTGTCGTGGCCCGCGAAGTCACCTGGAAGATGCCCCGCAGGATCGCAAACATAGTGAATTACAAGTACATCCTGCTCACCCGTCTGAGTGAAGGCCTGTTCGAGCACATCGAACAGCGCGGGTTCGGGCGGTTCCTGATCGGGTCGGGGCGGTTCGTCCGTAACGGGCTGCTCGGTGCCGTAGAGCGGGTCGCGCGCCGGCAACTACGGCTCGACCGGATCGGATTGGTGCCGGAGGGATCGTTCGAGCGCATCGTGCGTCACGCGGTCAGCCTCGCCACCGAGGGCTTCTACGAGAAGGTCGAGGCCGGCACGATCTCGGTGCGGCGAGGCAGATCCATCGCGGTTTTGAGGGAGAAGGACGGGCGGCCGGTCGCCGAACTCGACGACGGAACGGTGCTGCCCGCGGATGTGGTTGTCTGCGCGACCGGGTTCATGCAGCGAGTGCCGTTCCTGTCGGCGGCGGTGCAGGAGCATCTGTTCGACGAGGACGGCAACTTCCTGCTCTACCGGCAGATCCTGCCCAACGAGGTGGCCAACCTGTACTTCGTCGGCTACGGATCCTCGCTGTTCAGCCCGCTCAGCGCCGAAGCAGCGGCGCTGTGGACCGTCAACCATATGCTGGGAGGGGCGATCCCGCCGGTCGAGGAACGCCGCGCGTTCGTCCGTACGCGGCTGGACTGGATGATCGAGCGCACCGAGGGCAAGCAAGCTCGTGGCACGAACATCATTCCGTTCTCTCTTCGGCACGTGGACGAGATCCTCGACGAGATCGGAGTGAATGTCGGCTCGGGCACCCGCCTGCTGCAGTGGCTGCTGCCCGCCCGCCCGTCGTCGTACCGACACGCTGCCCGGGAGCTGAATCGGCGGCACGCGGCGACCGACCCGGCTACCGGCCCCAAGACCGGCGTGGACGTGGCGCCAAATAATAGAACAGGAGCAGTTCGTGGCGACACTTCCCCTTGAGGGCATTCGCGTTGTGGACTTCACACAGGCCCTGTCCGGTCCATACTGCACGTTGCTGCTCGCAGATTTCGGCGCGGACGTGATCAAGGTCGAACGGGCAGGGAGCGGGGACGACTCGAGACAGTGGGGCCCACCATTCGTGGGGGATACTGCCGCCTATTTCTTGTCGGTGAATCGGAATAAGCGCAGCGTGGCGCTCGACCTGAAGACCGAGCACGATCGACAGATCGCAGTCCAATTGGTGGAATCTGCGGACGTCGTCGTGGAGAACTGGCGGCCCGGCACCGCAGATCGCCTGGGACTGGGACCGGACGCGATGCGCACACTCAATCCTCGACTCGTGTACTGCTCGATCTCAGGGTTCGGTAACCAATCCCAGCGCCCGGGGTACGACCAGGTAGTGCAGGGCACTTCCGGATGGATGAGCGTGACGGGCACCCGGGACGGGACACCGACCAAGAGCGGGATTCCCATCGCAGACATCGCCTCGGGGATGTTCGCGGCCCACTCCATCCTCGCCTCGCTGGTCCGGCGGCACCGGACCAGCGAAGGTGCCTACATCGACATCGCGATGCAAGATGCCCTCGTTTCCATGCTCACATACCAAGCCGGCTCGTACTTTGCCACCGGACAACCACCGCAGCGCAACGGAAACCAGCACGCCACACTCGCTCCCTACGGGACATTCGATACGGCAGACGGGCAGGTGAACATCTCGGTGGGCAACGATCGACAGTGGGAGCAGCTTTGTCACGTCATTGCCGTGCCCGAGTTGGCGTATGACGCGCGCTTCAAGACCAACAGTGACCGCGTCACCAACAGCGTCGAACTCCGGGCCGAACTCGAATCGAGACTCACGCTCGAGAAGACCCGAAATCTGCTCGACGCCTTCCACTCGGCAGGTGTTCCCGCTGGCGCGATCAGAGATCTCGGCGAAGTCCTGACCGACCCGGACCTGGCGGCTCGGGGCATAATTCTGAACTCGACGCATCCCAGGCTCGGTGAACTGAAATCCCCAGGATCTCCCTGGCATATCGATGGTGAATCGTCGACTGCGCGTTTCGCGCCCCCGGATCTCGGCCAGCACACTGACGAGGTGCTCGAGGAGTTGAACCTCCTCAACCTGCACGCCCGCAAGGGTGTGGAGTCACATCTGGAGCGAGATCGGGTATGAACTCGGATGTGACGAGACTGCTGTCCGCGCCCGCGGTGTCGCGGTTCTCGACGGCGCAATATTTGACTCTGACAACGGCGCTCGATATCTCTTGCAGGACTTCGTCGCCCGTGTGTCGAGAGTGGGGTGTCACCAGGTCACGGGGCGCGGTTGGTACGTCGGCGGACAACGTGGCTGCTGAATTGTGGAACGCGCCATTGAAACGGGAGACCCTGCAGGGTCGGAGGCGCTGGAGCGGGGCAGGTGAGGCGCGTGCCGAAGTCTTCCGTTGGATCACGCGCTTGAATACACGAAGGAGGCATTCCGCTCTCGGTCGGATCTGTCCTATCGAGTTCGAGCAGCGATCGGCTGTGCCGGCTTCCGCCGCATAGGTATTGGTGTCCACATCTCGGGGGGAACCCTCGTCGCCGAACTCACCGACCGGTTGCCGCACCTGGGCCAGTGGCCGCCCGGGCTGCGGGTGTTCGTGCGGCGGGTCAAACCGCTGCGTGACACCACTCCGAAGCCGCTGCCCGGCGTGGCCGCCCAGCTCGAGCTCGACGGGGTCGCCGAGGCCGTCCGCAAAGCGGTCACCGGCTAGCGCTACGAGCTGTTCGCCACCAACACCGAAGGCGGCGACACCGCTTGGCTGGATGCCCGGCACCGCAAACACGCCCGCGTCGAGGACCGCATCCGCTGCGGAAAGCATACCGGCGCAGCGAAATACCCATTCCAGGAATTCGCCGCGAATACCGCCTGGTCATGCTGCACGGCGTCGCCGACGACCTGCTCGCCTGGACCCGGCTACTGGCCTGTGACGGGGAGCTCGCCAAGGCCGAACCCAAGACACTGCAGGACCGGGTCCTGCACGCGCCCGCCTCGCTCACCCACGGCTCCCGGCGCTGCTGGCTCAACTTCCCGCCCACCTGGCCGTGGACCAACCAGATCGTGGCGATCTTCGCCTGCATCCAGGCGCTGCCCCGGCCCGGCTAACGATCCGCCCAGGACTGTTCCACAGAATCGAAACACCGTCCCGGACTGTGGAATCCGGCGCTCACCTGACGCGACAGCCGGGCATCGGCCATGCCCACACCCCGACAGGTCATGATGAAACAAGATCGAACCACTCGGCACTCGCCAGATCAAGACCGTGAGCCATCAAGGTATAGAAGCATCCTGGACGAGGTGGAGGCTCCTGATCCAACAAGGAGACTGCTGGTATGCCTGCACCGAGGAAGTACGAGGCGGAGACCCAAGAGCGTGCAGTTCGGATGTATCGGGAGCGGATCGCCGAACATGGAGGCTCGAAGATTGCTGCCCGTCGCCATGTCGGCGAGCTGCTCGACATCGCGCCGGCGACACTGCGGAACTGGATCGAAGCCGCAGAGCGAGAGGATTCCCTGACCGTCTCGACGTCGGACAGCGATGCCGGCCTCGATGAGGTGCGCCGACTACGTAAAGATACAGTAACGCCGAATTACGCAGGGCCAATGAGAGTTTGAAGACCGTGAGTGCTTGCGGCGGAGATCGACCGCCCACAGCGCTGATCGTGGAGTACGTCGCCGCTCACCGCGACGAACACGGGGTCGAGCCGATCTGCCGAGTCCTTGTTCAGGCCGGTCTCGGCGGTGACGGTGATGGTGTCGTTGTTCGCACGGTATTCCCGCACCGCCGATCAACGTTGATGGGCGGTACAAGAGCGCGTGCCTGTCTATGAGTATGAGTATGATCTTGTGTCGACCGGCGTGGTGACGCTCAAGGACCTGCTGACCACGGTGTAGCGGCGTCAACGCGGCCAGGCGTCCGGTCCGCTCGCGACCGCGCTACGGCTGTGGCTGCGGCGAGGGCACGGCGTCCGGCATGCCGGGCACGCCAAGCTCGGGCGCCTTCGACTCCTCACGTCGGCGGTCCCACCACGACCCGGCGACCATGGCGATCACCGCGCACACCAGGGTGGGGACGATGCCATGGAGTTCGACGACCTCGCGACTGCGCAGGAGCTCAAACACAATCAGGACCACCACGCCCACGACCATCGATGCCACCGCGCCGGATTTCGTTGCGCCGCGCCAGAGCAGGCCGATGAAGAGGGGCACAAACAGACCGGCGGCAAGGAGCGAGACCGCATAGGACGCGAAGGTAAGGATCAACGGCAACGGGCTGAACGACATGTAAGTGGCGGTCGCAACCGCGAGGAAGCCGATCGCCCCGGTCGACATGCGCGCGAACTTCAGCGCTTTCGCGTCGTCATTGATCTGCCTCAGCGTGCACAGAATGTCGCGACCGAAGTACACACCCATCACGTGGAGGAGGGAGTCGGTGGTCGACATCACTGCGGAGATCAGGCCGGTCAGTGCCAGCGCGGCGATCACTGTGCCGCCGTGGGTGAGAAGGAAGGACGGCAGTGCCGAGTCGCCCGCGATGTCGGGGTCGATGATCGCGATGCCGATACCGATGACGAGGATGGGTGTGTTGACGAGCCAGAACGAGATGGCTGATCCCCAGCCGAGCACGAGGCGGGTGGTCCGCGCGTCCGGGCAGGAGAGGATGCGCTGCAGGTAGTTCGGCATGCAGGCAACACCAAGCCCCCACGAGAGTCCCCAGCCGAAGGCGAGCATCCAGTTCGGCACCGGACCGCCGAGGAACTGGGACAGACCGGGGCCATCGCTCCAGTTCAGGCCGTCATCGCTTACCTTGGCGATCACCAGCACGAGGGTGAGTAGTACCGCTGCGACGAGCACGACCAGTTGGTAGGCGTCGGTGCGAGCGACCGCTTGCATGCCGCCCATGAGGGTATAGAGCACAAAGATGGTGCCGACTACCAGGATCACCGCCCACACCTCGAAGCCGATCGTGGTGGCGAGCAGGATGCCGACGGCGAACAACTGGGCGATGAGGTAGACGAAGTAGGCGATCACGATCGTGCCGGCCGATGTGACGCGAACCGTGCTGTTGTCATAGCGCTTTCCGAGTAGCTCGGGAACGCTCTCCGAGGTCCGGCCCGCCGCGTGAACACGGCCGGACAGGAGGACGAGGAACAGCAGGCCGCAGCCCAAGCCGACGAAGGTATAGGGGACTAGGGCGAGCCCCATGCCGTTGGCGGAGCCGACCAGACCGATCACGGTCAGTGCCGAGACATATGTGGCGGTAAACGTCATCGTGCCCAGCACGGCACCCATGTTGCGCCCGGCGACGCTGTAGTCCGACGACGTGTTGATCTTCTTGTTACTCCGGAGCCCGACGATGAGGATCAGGACGAAGTAGATCGCGATCAGAATTGTGAAGGTGGTCTGCAAACTCACTGGTCGACCCCCCTTGAGTTGACGCGGTCGCGCCAGTTGAGAATGAGCGCTGCTGCCAGTGGTGCGCCTCCTCCGAGCACCATAATGGCGACCGATGCGGCGACGGCGGGAACGGACACGGAATCCATTCGGGGACCTTCTTCCTAGACGTCGAAATATTGTGTACAGAAGTGCTCGTTGCCGTGCGGGATTTTTCCTTGACCGATATGGAGAACTGATCGTAATACGGTGGACAGCACCTTATTCCACAAACGACGGCGTGACGAGCGATGGGTACAGGGGTGTGATTCAGGACACGTGCATGCGGGTGATGGTAGTCTGTTGTATACATAACTGCAACGGACTCGAATCGTTGCGCTGCCGCTTCGGCCCAACCTCAATCGTGCGCGCGCCCATGATGTGGCCTGAGCGAGTGCGGATTGATGTTTCCGACCCAACCCCCCGCCCGCAGTGATGTAGCGACGCCGGACACAGTCGGGTGACCGGGCCCACCGCCCAGAAAAAAATCTCCTTCCAGTCAACGAAACAGATACATCCAGGTCACGGAGGCGCGAGCAGTGCTGCGAGCCAGCTCAGGCCGGACACGAGAACATCGACACCCGCAGCTGTGACGACCAACCGTGGCCGAACACTGCGGCATGCCGGACGCTCGTCCCGGCGATCGACACCAGCCGTGGCCGCAACCGCTTCGGTTCCCACCTCCGGGCCGCGACATCGGTCAAGGCGAGCATTTGCATCGCGATGAGCTCATACGCGAGTTGCACGAGCCAACCAGATCCGAATCTGATCGAAAATGTGCAACGGAAGATTCTGCAACCCGGTGGACTTCGCCGTCCGGATCCGTCCTCGCACCGAGCGCAACGCCGGTGCCGCAGCTTCAGATCGGGCAGTTGCCCACGTCGAGTGCTGTTCTCGAACGCCGTCAACAGAAGCTGATCCCGGTCGGTGAACCGCAACTGCGCACCCGGACGCTGCCGCTCCTTCGGGCGATGATCCGCGAATCTTTCGGCCACTTACTCAGGTTGAGCAGGTCGGTCAACCTCGTTACCCAGGCGCCGTCGCGGACCTGCCCGTCCCAGTCGTAGGCCTGGAGGCAGACCAACTCGGGATTAGATCGAGGGCGGTGACCCTGGTGTCAGTCGTGGAGAACTCGACGAATACGAGAGCCTGTGCTTGGTCAGATACTCGATCAGTGCGGGGCGCCGGCACTGTTGGTACACACGAGCACTTTCTTCCTGACCCTGTACGCCGGGCGGACGGCAACTGCGCCAGTGCTTCCTGCACAACGGTGATGGCGGTACCGCCCTGCACACAGTGCTTGGGAAAGTGTTGGAGCCGGCGTTCGGAGGGCGCAGCAGCATTGCGACGGGTTCGCCGGTGCTGTCGTTGCGGTGGTCGAAGAACGCGCACAGCGGGCGGAAACCGAAGCCCCGATGAAGGTCGGAGCAGCGGATCCTTGGTGGAGTGGGCAGTGACCAAGGTGGCATCCGACGATCAGCGGATGTTGCTCGTTGATGTCGTGATCGGTGTCGCCGCCGAGTGGCGACCGCAGGCTACCTTTCTTTCGACGCGACTACGGAGCCTGCTGTTCCTCGAGGAATTCGAAGAGCCGGAATTGCGGACCTGGATCGGCCCGCGACGACGTGGTCATGGTGCGATTGCCGGCATCGGCGTGGATTCGCGCCACGATCTCGGGGAGGTCTCCCTCGAGCGTATAGGCCGCCATGTACCGATGGGTGGTATTGGGGTCGGCCGACTTGTACCGCGCGGCACTCGTGACGCCATCCACTGCGAGGATCTCCGGTAAGTGATGTGTGGTGTACCAGCGGTTGAACTCTTCTTCGGAGTTGTCGTCCCGCGGATGTGTGAAAGCGATGTAGAGACCCCGTGCCATTGTTGATACCTCTTCCTACGATTCTCGAGTCAACGTGCGGTCAACCACTGCCGAGTGCTTCGACGATCAGGGACGAGCTCTGCTGGCGGAAATCGTCCTGCTCGGGACAATTGTCCCGACACCTTTGTGTCGAGCATCTCGCCAAGCCGGCGTGCACTGTCGAGGAGAATGGACGGATCGACGCCGGTCGCGTACCCGCTGCGGTCGAGCAGATACCACAAATCCTCGGTGGCGATGTTGCCAGTGGCTGCCGGGGCGAACGGGCATCCGCCGATGCCGCCGAGGCTCGCGTCGAGTGCCGAGGCACCGAGCTGCAGCGCGGTGAGGGCGTTCGCATAGCCGGTGTTGCGTGTGTTGTGGAAGTGCCATCGTAGCGGCACGCCCGGCGCCTCCCGCTGTGCGGCATCGGCGAGTGCGACTACCTGCGCTGGCACGCCGACACCGATCGTGTCGGCAAGCGCGAGCTCATCGGGCTGCACGTCGCTGCATCGACGGACGAGATTGGCCACACGCTCGACGGGAACTTCCCCCTCAAACGGGCACCCGAATGCTGCGGCGATGGTTACGGTCGTTCGCAGACCTGAGTTTGATGCCCGCTTGGCGAGTCGGCTCCAGAGTGCGACGCCCTCATCGGTGCTGGTTCCCTGATTGCGGCGGCTGAACGTGTCCGAGGCGACGACCACGATGTTTACCTCGTCAAGGCCAGCGGCGATGGCTCGGTCGAGCCCGCGTTCGTTGAGCACCAAGCCGATCCACGAGACCTCGCCACGCGGAAGCTCTGCTGCTACTGCCTCCGCATCAGCCATCTGTGGCACTCGTTCTGGATGGACGAAACTCGTTGCCTCGATTCGGCGCAGACCGGCGGCCACGAGATGGCCGATGAGTTCGAGCTTGGTCTCGGTCGGCAGAGGCGTCTCCTCATTCTGTAGACCGTCGCGCGGAGAAACCTCCACGATGGTGACGGCGGACGAGGGGGGCTCGGGCGAGGCTGTGTCGCGTGTCTTGGGGGGTTCGGTGTTGCCCATGTTCGGATACTCCCGTAGGCGCCGAATGTATGCAAGTGCTTGGCCATAATTAGTCTGCCTCGCTCGATTATGCTGTGAAATATACTGGTTCTGATTGTAAGAGGGGCGGCGCCGAGCTACGATGTATGCAATCGAGGAGGTAAAAGTGTCTCAGGCATCACAGCGCGCCACGGATCTCCTACGCGCGAAGATCCTTGAAGGTCAATGGAGCTCCGGCGAGCGACTCGGCGAGGTCGAACTCGCCGAGGTCCTCCAGGTCAGCCGTACTCCGGTGCGGGAAGCGTTGTCGCGCCTGGCCTCGGAAGGATTGGTAGAGATGTCACCGAACAAGGGAGCCCGCGTGGCAACCTGGTCGGAGGCGAGGCTGGGCGAGATCTTCGATCTCCGCTTGCTCCTCGAACCGGTCGCTGCGGGTAAGGCTGTCGGCAGACTTTCCGACGATGAGATTGATGAACTCGAAGAGCTCGCTGTTCGTATGCACGATCACGGACGCCTCGGCGGCGACCGCGACTTCGGTGAAATCGCCCGACTGAACCGCCAGTTTCACGCGATGTTGATAGAGAAGGCCGAAAGTGTACAACTTGAGGCGACATTGACATCCGTTCGTCACATTTCTTTGGCGACCCGCAACTACCAGCACTTCACCGAGGACAGCTTGTCCCGCAGTCTGTCTCATCACTTTGAGATCGTGGCCGCAGTCCGCGCTGGGAATCCTGACTGGGTGGCTTCGGTGATGCGTTGTCATCTCCACAACGCGCGCACCGCGATGCTCGGTCCGATGAGCAACTCGACCCTGAGTGCCGGCAGTACCCGCGATGGCATCGGCGCCATCCTGACCTAACGCCTCTGTCCTGAACATGGAGGAACTAGCCGAGTAGGCCACGCGCGACGCAGTCCTCGGCCTGACGACAATCCGACACCTCTCCGACGAGAACCCACATCGTTCCGCACCTGCGCAACCTCCTGCGCCAGGTGGCGATGACGCACGCATCCATACAGCCCAAGGATATCGGGCTTAACCGCAGAGGAAGTAGCCATGGCTCATGAACACGTCGAAACCACCCCCGACCACGCGCAGGTCGGCCCTCTGTCCGACCTGCGCGTCATCGAGATGGGTCAGCTGCTGGCCGGACCATTCTGTGGCCAGCTACTGGCCGATTTCGGGGCCGAGGTGATCAAGTTGGAGGATCCGGGTCATGGCGACCCCATGCGCCAGTGGGGCCGAAAGAGCTCGCAAGGGCAGTCCTTGTGGTGGCCGATCGTCGCCCGCAACAAGAAGTCTGTGACCTGCAATCTCCGGACTCCCGAAGGCCAACAGATTGCCCGTGATTTGATCGCCACCGCTGACATCCTCATCGAGAACTTCCGCCCGGGCACGCTGGAGCGTTGGGGTCTCGGTTTCGAGGAGCTCAGCGCCCTCAATCCGAGGCTAATCATGGTGCGTGTCACCGGATATGGACAGACTGGCCCCTACGCGCCGCGTGCTGGCTACGGTTCCATCGGCGAGGCGATGGGCGGATTGCGTTACATCACCGGCGATCCGGAGAGTCTGCCCAGCCGAACCGGCATTTCCATCGGCGATTCTCTGGCCGCCGTCTTCGCCACCATCGGCGCTCTGGTCGCGTTGCGCGGGGTGCAGCGGACCGGTCGCGGGCAGGTCGTCGACTCGGCAATCTACGAGGCCGTGCTCTCGCTGATGGAATCCACGGTTCCCGAGTACCAGTTGACGGGATATCAGCGGGAACGGACGGGGTCAATCCTGCCGAATGTGGCTCCCAGTAACGTCTACCCCACGGCCGACGACAGTAGCATCCTGATCGCGGCAAACCAGGACACCGTGTTCCGCCGCCTCGTCGCCGCGATAGGTTCGCCCGAACTTGCCGACGACCCGCGATACTGCAATCACACCGAACGTGGTGCCCACCAGACCGAGCTCGACGCGCTTATCGCTGGCTGGACGGCGCGCCACCAGTCTGATGACCTGCTAGCGCTCCTCGAGCAAAAGGGCGTGCCGGCTGGACGGATCTATCGAGCCAAGGACATGCTGGCCGATCCTCACTTCGCCGCACGCGAGGCCATTATCACGATGCAGCACAAGCTGTTCGGAGATTTTCCGGTGCAGAACGTAGCCCCGAAACTGTCGTCGACCCCGGGGTCGATCAGGTGGCTCGGACCCGAGCTCGGCGAGCACACCGTGGAGGTCCTCGCGGACATTCTCGATAGGACACCCATCGACATCGACGATCTCCGGGCGTCGGGTGTCATCTGATCTTCCGGAACGGACGTAACGCGAACGCAACCAGAGGAGCGCAGTTGTATGCAATGCTCACAATATGCGCCTTAGGCTGTTGCGTACGAGAACGAACGTACGGAATCGAGCGCTAGAAAGGAACTCACCCAATGTCTGCATGGAAGCAGAGCGCTGCTGCCGAACTGAGCTCGGAGACACTCGTCGCACTAATCCGCAACGAGATTCCCGCCATCCGGATCGAAGGCTTCGCAAGTGCCGAGGAATGCACTGCGTTCACCGAGGCGGTCTACAGCTCGCCCGACCTGAAATCGTACAGTGTCGCCACACCGACCCATTACCTCGGCCTTGTGATGTACGAGTACCGTCAGGGCGGCGGGCGTAAGCAGGAGTTCTTCGATGCGGTGCCCGAAGCCGTTGCGGCGCAGGAAAAACTATACGCTCAGTCGTTCGATGTGCCCAACCGCTTCCGCAACATGCTGGGCGCGCACCACCCAGGCGACATCTCGGTCCCCACCGAACCCGGATACGGGGCATACTGCCCGGTCGTAGTCCGGATCGCGTCCAACGGCGTCCACCTACATGCCGACTACGCGCCGTACAACTCCCCGGATTGGGCGATCGGCGCGGTGGAAGCCCAGATCACCTGGAATCTCTACACGCAGTGCCCGTCCGTAGGCGGCGAGACCACCGTCTACAACAGCCCGTGGGCCCCCGCAGAAGGCGAGGATCCCGCACGCGGTCTACCCGATGCCTCGGTGGAGTCTGACGACTCGATCGAGAGCTTCACTTTCGCTCCCAAGGCAGGTGAGGTTGTGTTGTTCAACCCCCGCAATCCCCACAGAATCGCAGCCGGCGGCGCAGAGGGTGGAGGACGCGTGTCCATCGGGTCCTTCCTCGGCCTCAAGGGTTTCGACCTCCTGATGTGGTCCTGAGCCACCACACTTCCCACTTTCGTGATCATTGATTGAAGGAGACAGACATGGCCATTGACGAAGCGGACCGGATGATCAAGCCCAGCGGGCGCCTGTTCACCAAGAACTCCGACATTCCGGCCGACCCGGTGAGCCTGATCGAGGACACTGTCGAAGACGGTGAGCTCACGGTCCGCGCTCTGATGGTCGGTGAGGAGATGCTCTTCGTCGAGGCGTTCAAAGGTAAGGGGATGATCGATCCTACCCATCAGCACGACGACCACGAGTCGATCGGCTACCTGCTGCGCGGCAAAATGCGCGTGGTGATCGGCGATAAGGAGTTCATCGCCGAGGCTGGCGACGTCTGGCTCCACCCGCGCGGTGTCCCGCACATGAGCGAGGCACTCGAGGACTGCATCCAGCTCGAGATCAAGTCGCCACCACGCAAGACGTGGTACACCGACACCGAACTCGCCGAGCGTGCGGAGCGTCAGCCCATGAGCTGACCACAGCCAGGCCCTCCTCGCGGCAACAGCGGCAGAGGACAATGCCCCGGCTATAGCCGGGGCATTGTTGTCGGCCCGATTGTGCACCCCTGAACCCGTCGACCGTGTCCCGCGACCACGGACGCCGGAACCGTTGCCCGTACAAATACGGCAAGGCCCGTCGAGGGGGAATGCCACTCGACGGGCCTTGCCGGTGAATTACGCGAGTGTCAGGCGGCGCCGTTGGTGGCACCGGAGCCGGCCAGGGGGCCGATTGTCTCACCGGTGATGTACTTCGCCTCAGGGGACACCAGGAAGGCAATTGTGCGTGAGACGTCCTCGGGCTCGATCCACGGGACCCCCATCGGGTTGATGACGTAGGCCTCCTCGATCTGCTCCTGGCTCGGGTTCTCGATGCCTGGCAGGAAAAGGGCCTCACACGCGTCGTTGCGAATCATGTCGGTATTGACGTTGGTCGGGGTAACGGCGTTCACCGTGACGCCGCTCTGCGCAACTTCGAGGGCAGCAGACTTGACCAGGCCGATGACACCCCACTTCGCGGCGCAGTAGTGGGCCAAGTTGTTGAATCCGATATGCCCACCGCCCGATGACGTGGCGACGACGCGGCCGTATCCGGCCTTCACCATGTGGGGCAGGACAGCACGGAACGAGTTGAAAACGCCGGTCAGATTGATGTCGACGGTCTCAGCCCACACCTCGCCACTCATCTCGGCGATCGGCACGGCGGTCATGATCCCGGCGTTGGCCAGCAGGATGTCGATCTTGCCAAATCGCTCAACGACCTCGTCGGCGAATGCGATGAGTCCATCGAGGTCCCGGACATCCAGCTGACGTGCATATGCCTTGCGTCCCTGAGCCTCAACGAGGCGGACAGTCTCGTCGAGGTCCGCCTGCGTTGCCATGCCGTAGGGGGTCGTCGCGTTGTCCGTGAGGGAGTCCACGATGACGATGTCTGCGCCCAGGCTGGAGAGGTGGACGGCGTGTGAGCGGCCTTGCCCCCGCGCGCCACCGGTGATGAAGGCGACCTGTCCGTCGAAAGTACCCATGTCAGATTCCTGCTTTCCGTTGGTGCTTGATACCAAAATCTGTGAATCGCGCGTCAGCGACCGAGTGCGGCGGCACCGGCGTCGGCCACCGTGACGTCCTGCTCCGTGGACCCTCCACTGGCGCCGAGTGCACCGACCAGTACGCCATCAATGTGCAGGGGGACGCCCCCACCAAATGGGGTGAATCCCGGCACGCTGGTGATCGATCCCGCGAACGAGGCACTCGATGCGCCAGCCTCTTCCCACGCAGATGTCGGTTGTCCCATACCGACTGCGGTGTAGGCTTTTCCGGTCGCCATGCTCATCGCCATCAGTGGGCTGTCGTCCATTCGTTGTGATGCGACCTGCTGTCCGGCGTGGTCGACGACGATCAGCGCCATCGGTACCGCCAATTCGGCTGCCTTCGCGCGCGCCGCCGAGAGCACGGACTCAGCATCGTCCAGGGTGAGGACGGTTCGTTGAATGGCCATGGCTACTCCTATGTTAGCTTGCCCGGCCGGCGCTTTCCCGTCCTTGGGCGCAGCGTGATCTCAGTGGTCGGGCTGCTCGCCCAGTATGACCCGTGACGGCTACGTGGTCAACGGTCGTGTATACAACTCGTGATCGAGGCATACTTCTGATTCACATGCCCATGGAAGAGCGAAAACATGGATCCGCGGCGAAGAGTTCAGTAAACTCCCTGTAAATCCCGGTCTCGGTGGGCTATCCTTACCGCGTGGTCCTACCGTAGCTTCGACATCGGAGCAGTGATCTACCACTCAGACGATGTACACAACAGTCACTTCACGACGCCGGTTGTGTGCAATTCCCGAAGGAGTTTCATGGTTGACGTTCTCGGCTGGCGCAATGTCTTCGGCGTCCTTGCGCCCTCGACGAACACGGTCGTCGAGCCGGACTACTATCGGATGTCGGTGCCCGGCGTGACGTCTCACGTCGCACGCATCCACATTCGCGATCAAACCCTCAGCAGCAACGAGGATTTTGAGGGATTGCTCGAGCAGATCCGCGCTGAGATCAACGCCGCGTGCGAGCGTGTGCTCACCTGCGACCCGGACTACCTCGTGATGGGGATGTCGGCAGAGACCTTCTGGGGCGGCGTGGACGGCAACCGGCAATTCACCGAACAGCTCGAAAGCTTTTCGGGCCTGAAGGTCGCCACCGGTGCTGATGCCGTCCGGCGCGGACTCGATCTCTTCGGCGCACGACGCCTCGGAGTCGTCACCCCGTACCAGCCCATCGCCGACGACAACGTTCGCCTGTTTCTGTCCGAGGCCGGATACGACGTGGTCAACCTCAAGGGGCTGCGGTGCCCCTCTGCGGTCGACATCGCGCGGGTCAGTGAAGACGCTCTGCGCCAGGCGATCCTGGAGGTCAACGGCCCCGATGTCGATGCCATCGTCCAGGTGGGCACCAATCTATCGATGGTCGGGCTCGCAGACGAGGCCGAGCGCTGGCTGGGCAAGCCCGTCATCGCCATCAACGCAGCGACCTGGTGGCATGCGCTGCGCACCAACGGAGTAACCGATCAGATCCGCGGCTGCGGCACCTTACTGCGCGAGCACTAACCGCGCCCGACAAATCGTCCCTTGCGACAGCACTTTTTGAGGAGCGCCAATGAAGAAGTCAGCATCCTGGATGCTCACAGCGGTCGCGGTGGGCTCACTGCTCGCCGGATGTACCAGTGCGACCGCGGACAGCGGTTCGAGTGCGTCCGGTGAGAAGATCAGCAACGCATGCACCCAGGCCGCCGCCGCCATTGTCGACGAGGCCCGCGCACCTGCGCCGCTGGTTGTGCCCGAGGCCCCGCTCGACCTCGCTGCTGCCAAAGGCAAGAACATCTGGATGATCATGGTGGTCACCAACCAGTTCACCTCCGCTGCCGCCGAAGGTTTCAAGGAGGCCGCAGGCGCGGCAGGGGTGAAGACCACCGTGTTCGACGGCCAGGGCCAGACGAACAAGTTCAACGAGGGTATGGCGCAGGCCATCGCGCAGAAAGCCGATGCGATCGTGCTTTTGGGCATTGAGCCTGCCATGCTGTCCGGTGCGTTGAATGATACTGCCAACGCAGGCATCCCGGTCATCAACGCTCTATCCGGAGATGCCTCGGCACCGTTGGCAAACGGCGTCTTCGCGAACGTCAGCGCCGACTACACCGCCAACGGCGCCGCTCTGGCGGCATGGACACTAGTCGACTCCAATTGCACTGCGACGTCATTCCTCGCGCAGCCGACCGCGATCGAGATCTACCAGAATATGGCGGCTGGAGCCCAGCAGGTCTATCGCGAGCACTGCCCGGAGGATTGCACACTAGACGTGCAGGAGATCGCTCTAGCCAACGCCGCCACCGACCTGCCCCAGAAGCTCGCGACGGCGATGAAACGCAATCCCGACACCGGATACGTTCTGACAAACTGGGATTCAGGTGTCACATTCATTGAACCGGCCGTGGCGATGACAAATCCGGACGCGAGGATTCTAGGCCGTGACGGCATCGCCACCAGCCTCGACGCGATCCGTTCGGACAAAGGGCAGGACGTCACCGTGGCGGCTCCGCCGGAGGCGTGGCTCGGCTGGGTGATGGTCGACGACGCGATCCGCGCGATCACCGGTGCGCAGCCGTCGGGAATCGTCATCCCCACCCGCCTCGTCGACGAGACCAACATCGGCGAGTCGAACGCCGACGTGAGCCCCAACTACAACGATTTCCCGACCGCCTTCACGAGGGCCTGGTCGAAGAACTGATTGCCGCGCGGGCTGACCATGACCGCGGCACATACACGGAGAAATCATGAGCAATGACCTCGGTGCCGTCGCGGCACCTCCCTCTCGTCCCCCAACGGGCCATCACCAACCGCCCGAATCGGTGAGTGCATCGACCAAGGTGCGACCGAGCACATCGATCGTGGAACGCTATGCGCTGGTGGGCCTTCTGGTTCTCGCCTTCACGCTGTGCGCCGCCTTCCTGCCAGAGTTCAGATCGATGGGCATCGTCTCGGCGATGATCAACTCGCAGGCGATCATCCTGCTGCTCGCGCTCGCTGCGACGCTGGCGCTGCGGACGGGGGATTTCGACCTGGCCATTCCAGGTGTGATGGTCACTAGTGCGTGTGTGGTTGCGGTCATGTCGACCAACGGCTACTCACCAGCGGCGGTGATCCCGGCGGCCCTGACAGTCGGGCTCGTCGTCGGCCTGATCAACGCCCTGCTAGTGGTGAAGGTGGGAGTGGACTCGTTCATCACCACACTCGGCATGTTCACAGCGCTATCAGGTATCGGCTACGCCATCACGGGTTCGAAGATCATCACCGGCGTGCCGGATTTCTACGTCGAGCTTTCGCGAGCGAAGCTGCTGGGTCTGCCGATGACCACCTGGTACGGGTGGTTGCTGGTGGCGGTGCTGTGGTTTGTATACCAGCGCACGCCTGTGGGCCGGTACATGTTGTTCATCGGCGGCAACCGTGACGCCGCGCTGCTGGCCGGAATCTCGGTGTCCCGCATTCGCACGGTCACCTACGTGGTCTCCGGAGTGACCGGTGCACTCATCGGCATCATCCTTGTCGGAAATCTCGGCGCCATCGACCCGGCCATCGGCAACCAGTACCTGCTGGCGCCGTTCGCGGCCACCTTCCTCGGTGCCACCGCCATCACAGTCGGGCGGTTCAACGCCATCGGCACTCTCGTCGCCGTATACCTCCTGGTCGTGGGTATCACCGGCCTCCAGTTGGCCGGGGCCGCATCGTGGGTCAGCCCGTTGTTCAACGGGCTGGCACTGATGATCGCGGTCGCCCTGGCCAAGCTGGTCGGCATGCGCCGAGGTTCTGTGCGATGACGCCGCGACCAGAAGACGTCACCCTTCAGAGTCCGACAGGCGACGTGCCCCCGAGTCCTGCACTGGAGATCGAGGGCCTGTCCAAGCAGTTCGACGGCAACTACGCTCTGCACCCACTCGACTGGCAGGTGGGGCGCGGCGAGGTGCACGCTCTGGTCGGACAGAACGGGAGTGGCAAGTCGACGATGATCAAGTGCCTGGCCGGTTACTATCGCCCCGACAACGGGCGCGTGAGTCTGTTCGGCAAGAAGCTCGACCTGCCGGTGCGCAACCCCGCCGAGCACGGCATCGCCGTCATTCACCAAGACCTCGGCCTGGCTCCGGGGATGACGGTACTCGAGAATATCGGCGTCACAACCGGATACGGCGCTCGAACGTTTGGCTGGGTGCGTGACCGTCGGGAGGCGAAGGCCTGCCGCGAGATCGCCGAACGTCTCGGCATCGAGCTGCCCCTAGGGACGCTGGTCTCCGACCTCAGTCCGGCTCAGCGAGCCCTGGTCGGTCTGGTCCGGGCGGTACGGACGTTGGGCGACGGCCACGAGGGTCACCTGTTCATCCTCGATGAGCCAACCGCGTCGCTGTCTCACAGCGAGGCCACTCAGGTCACGGCAATGATGCGCAGCGTCGCCGAACTAGGTTCAAGCGTCATATTCGTCAGCCACCGGCTCAGCGAGGTACTCGACAACTGCGACGCCGTCACCGTGCTGCGCGACGGCAAGCGGGTGCTGACGCGGTCCACCGAGAGGTTCACCCGATCGGATCTGGTTGCCGAGATCCTGGGTCGGCGCCTCACCGACTACTACCCGGCCCCTCCAGAACGCACCGGCGTCACACCCCCGCGGCTCGTCCTCGGGAACCTCAGTGGGGGTGTAGTGCGCGATCTGTCGGTCACCGTCGACCGTGGTGAGATCGTCGGGTTCACCGGCCTGGCCGGCATGGGTCACGAAGAACTGCCGCTGATCTTGGCCGGCAAACTTCCCCGTACCGGAGGCACGGTGACCGTCGACGGGACGGTCGTCGAACCGAACCGGCCCCAGGCCGCCATCGCTGCAGGCCTGGCACTGGTCCCCGGCAACCGCCATCGCGACGGTGTCTGGCTCGATGCCTCTGCCGCGGAGAACATCACACTGCCGAGCTTGGGCACCTTCACGCGATTCGGCGTCGCGACCAACTGGCACAAGGAGCGGTCGACAGCACTCGAGTTGGTCGAGTCATCCGGCGCGGTGCCAGCACAACCACATTGGCCGATCCGCCAGTTCAGCGGTGGAAATCAACAGAAGATCGTGTTGTCCAAGTGGCTACACCTCGATCCCACAGTGCTCCTGCTCGACGAACCGACCCAAGGGGTCGATGCCGGGGCGTCGCGTCAGCTGTTGGACCGCGTTGCGGACCTCGCTGCCGACGGTGCATCGATCCTCGTGTTCTCTGGCGACCACGAACAGCTCGCGGCTATCTGTCATCGCGTGCTGGTCCTCCACCATGGTGAGGTCGTAGCCGAGCTGAAGCAGGGCAAACTCAGCGAGCAAGCGTTGTTGGAGGCCTGCGAGCAGAAGGTAGAGGTTGCATCGTGATCGACCGCGACGGCACCGTTTCCGGCAACCACGAGGGCATTGCCGCCGATTACTCCCAGGCGGGATTCGGCGGCTCGCTTGGCTGGGGCAGCCGCCCGGCATTGCTAATGATCGACATGCTCGAGGCCTACTTTCGGCAAGGCTCCCCGTTCTGCCTGCCTGATCCGGAAGTGATCGATCGATGCGCGACGCTGCTGACGGCAGCACGCCGTGCCAAGGTACTGATCATCCACACCCGCGTCGAGTACGCCTCCGGTCTTCCCGACGGCGGCGTGTTCGTCCGAAAGGTGCCGGCGCTACGTGTCCTCGAGGCCGGTCACCCCGACGGACTCGGTGATTTCGTGGCACCACTGCGGCCGCATAAGGGCGAGGTCGAGGTGGTCAAACAGTATGCGTCGGCGTTCTTCGGCACCTCGGTCGCAGCAACCCTCGCTGCCAATGGTGTCGACTCAGTGTTCATTGCCGGTGTCTCGACATCGGGATGTATTCGGGCCAGCGCAACCGATGCCATGCAACACGGCTTCATCCCGAAGGTCGTCGCCGACGCCTGCGGGGATCGCAACGCCGCGGTACACGACGCGAACCTGTTTGATTTGAACGCCAAGTACGCCGATGTCATCGACCTCAGCACAGCGTGCGCGCGACTGGCTGCCGCGGGCTGACGCCTCCGACAACCTACGCCTCGTAGGAGTGTCCACTTGAGCGGGTGATCGGTTTTTGGGGATGGTTGTGTCTCAGCCGGACAGCGGCACGACTGTGTGCTCGCCTCCTGCCTGGAGCGGGTCGGCGAACCCGTCTGAGACGAAGCCGAAGGAGCAGCGGAGGACCGACGAGCTCGACGACGGGTCGCGTCCGCACGGCATCGTGTATCCGTCGAAATGGGGAAGCACGTTGCAGAACTAGGCGATGTGGCTGCGCCGTACCGACGATCGGACCGGCCCGGACCCGGTCACTGTGGTGGAGGCTTCGGACATCGGCCGGCGCACCGCCCCATTCGTGCATGCCGTGCAACTGCGAGGTATGAGAGTGTTCTGAACCGGGTCATGCGGTGACCGTCGAGTTCATCGCCGGTCAGGAGCATCCCGTGCCGGCCGGTGAGGACGCGCGGTCCCTCACTCGGCGGGTCCGGCGGGCAGGTTTCGAAATAGCCTGTCATCGACGAGAAGTAGTCGTCGAACGTCGGCTGGGGTGTTCCGTCTCGGGCGGCGACGAGTATGTCGAGGTAGTACTCCCATCCGGGACCGACCTCGCCGACGTTCGCGTCGTTGTCGAGTTGGTGGCTCAGTTCGGTGACGGCGATCGGCCGCGGTAGCATCCTGGACCTGGGCCGGATCGGAGGCCAGTGCGGCGAGCGACAACGGCACCTCGATCGTCGACCACGCGACCTCGGCCATCAGCTCACCGCCGTTGCGCGACTGCCTGCCGTCGACCGGGCGATCGTCAAACCGACCCGTGCGGGTAGCTGGTGGGCGAAGGAGCCGAACTCCTCCGGCCCACCGGCACGCACTCCGGCCGAGGGAGGAGGCGGTGCCAGTGGGAGTGGGATCGCGGACTCGGTGATCGTGTCGATGACAAACACATCCGGTCCGCCGTGGGCAGGGGAGTCGCACTCGCCGAAGGCTAGCGCCGAGGCCAGTGCCCCGCGGCCGCCGACCCACGGGTGGGCCGGTTCGAGCGCCTCCGGGCGTTGATGTCTACAGGTACACGGGTCGCCTTGATCGTGGGTTCACCCGGAAGGTGGTGTGGCGGTCTCGGGCAGTGCCGTTCGTGAGGTTTCGTTGTCGCCGATCAGTCAGATAGGAGCCGGATCAGCTGCCAGATGGTTCGGGTCGTGAGTGCGGTGTTCTCGAGATCGGTCGGCAGATCAGTTTCCGCTACCCAACGGCCGTGTTGGTGCACTTTCCACGCCCGAATGAAGTCACCCGTACGAAGAGATCGTCAGGCTTAGGGAACGAGGAGTGATCCGGTGACGCAGGCTGCCTGGGAGACGAAATCGGAATTGCCCGGTGCGACTTCGGATCGCGAGTCCACCCGAGTGTTGAGGCGTGTGAGGTAGTAGTGCCCCATAGAGTGGTGTAACCCGGTGACCAGCACCACAACCGACAGCGTGTCGCTGCTGGACGTGAAACGGTCACCGCGTGATCCTTCG